>JAYTBF010000352.1:0-2805 GCA_043737175.1 Burkholderiales bacterium | reverse complement strand
CACGCAGGGTTTTGGGCGATTGGTCAAATATCATCAACTCTTGTTGTGCGTGGTCAATCACTTGGTCAATCGCTTCGAGCGCTTCGGCTTGTGAATCCATGACTCGATATATTTTTGCAGGCGAGGTTGGGTCGGTTGGTGGCGGCAGCATGGCTATTTCCTCCGATCTAAATATTGGACGTGTGAACAGTGTTGGTGGGATATTGGCTCAGTTTTACTCAATCGGACCAAATTTGAAAGTGCCCGCGCCGCCAAAACTGATGGAGCAAACCCAGTGCAGGTGCAGAGGCGGGAGTTAGGGTGGTTGGGCTCAGCGCTCGATGGTTGGCAAGATGTTTAAAGATCGCGCGATCAGATTTTGCAACTTTGAATAATTCCCCATTGATGTAGAAATGCCGGTCGTCATATAACAGGCGGGATCGCAGGTCGAGATTCACGCCCTTGGCCAAAATATTGCGCGTGAATTTTGATAAGGTCAGATCGGACTCTGGCGGGTCAAAGGTGACGTGGGCTTTGGGCTGCGAGAGGTAACGGCCGATAAATTCGTTGAGGGATGTCGCTTGAATGGCGGCTGATAGATTTGAACGCAAAATTTCGCCGAACGCGGCTTGTAATGGCGCGTCAATCGCGGCAAAGGTGTTTTGGTCGGTTGCCAGGCGTTGTGGATCGGCATAACGCCCTGCAACCTTCAAGCTGTCACGCATGTCGTCTAGATACGCGTCGAGCAATTCTTGATTGGAGGGGGCGCGAAAACCGATCGACCAGGTGACACAGTGGTCGGTTTCCGCAATGCCGTTGTGCGCCCAGGACGGTGGCAAATACAACATGTCGCCTTCTTCCAGGATCCATTCCTGTTCGGCCTGAAACCGCCGCAGGATTTTGAGAGGCATGCCGCGCATCAAAGTCTGGTCTTGGTTTGATGAAATTTGCCAGCGGCGTTTTCCGGTGCCTTGCAACAAAAATACGTCATAGGAATCGAAGTGCGGGCCAACGCCGCCGCCCTTGACCGCATAACTCACCATCAAGTCATCAATCCTGGCTTGTGGCAGAAAATTAAAATGTGCCAGCAAGGCGTGCGCCTCATGCGAAAAATGTTGGATGTCCTGGATGAGAACAGTCCATTTTGCTCGTGGATCCTTTGCCAGGCCGGGTAACGTGCCACGCAGGAAGGGGCCATGATCCAGACTCCACCGCCCACCCGCGTTGGTGATGAGCCTACTCTCTGCCTCGTTGTACGACGACAGCCGGAAAATTTCCGCCTTGGTTAACGGCGCAAATTTTTTGGCAAACGCAGCACGAATGAGCAGGGGTTTTTTTTGCCAATATTCATCAAGGAATTGTTGCGCACTGATATTGCCAAGATGCGGCAGTAGTTTGTGTAGTTGACGTTGTTGACGCAGTTGACTTGTGCGTTTCGATTTTGGTGACATGATGTTGATCAATTAAATGCGCGAAATAATTTGGTAAAAAGTTTCACGATGGAAAATAAAAATTGGTTTAGAATAAATCCAGAATCAACCGGACATGAACCAGACACAAAGGCAAACCAAAGTCATGTTACAAATTGGCGTCACCGCCCCGTCATTCGAATTGCCCGACGCCAGTATGGAGATGATCCGGCTATCGTCGTTTCGTGGCAAGAAGAATGTGGTGCTGTATTTTTATCCCCGTGACGGGTCGCCGGTCTGCACCAAAGAGGCGATTGATTTTTCCGACCACGAAGATAATTTCGCCGAGTGTAATACCGTTGTGTTTGGTGTGTCGCGTGATGATTGTATGGTGCACGAGGAGTTCCGGGATAAACACGGCATTTCGTTGTCGTTATTGTCTGATGCCGAATGTGAAGTCTCGCGTCTGTACGAAGTGTTGATGGAACAGACCGGGACCAATGGTGGCGACATCAAACGCGCCGTTCGGCGCTGCACATTTTTAATCGACAAAAAGGGCGTGGTGCGACATATTCTGCCGGACCACAATCCGCGCGAACATGTCAAAGATGTATTAAAACTGGCACGACAACTGCACGGCCATTAAAATAACGTTTCCGACCGCGTTCACCCTTAACCCTTAACCCTTAACCCTTAACCCGGTTCAATCGGTAGCCGTATTTCCTGAATTGTTTTATCCCATTACTTATCCTTTGTTTCCACAAAGGATTTTTTCATTTTTTACGAGCGCAAAGTTGATATGTTATTAATCGCAAAAGACACCGTGGTCACCCTCACCTTTGATCTGTCCGACAGTGATGGCGAAGTTATTGAAGCCAACGGCACCATGGCCTATCTGCATGGCGGCTACGCCGGCGTATTCCCAAAAGTTGAGGAAGCGCTGGCCGGCAAGGCCGTTGGCGGGGAGTTATCCATTTCGCTAGAGCCGGAAGATGCCTTTGGCGACTACGACGAAGGATTAATCCGTATGGAACCGCTGTCGGTCTTTCCGGCAAATTTAGAAGTTGGCATGCAATTTGAAGGTGTGCCACCCGGTGACGACGACGATCGTTGGGTCATTTACACCGTCACCGATATTGCTGATGGTCAGGCGGTGGTCGACGGCAATCATCCGTTGGCAGGCGAGCGACTGTTGTTTAAGTGTGTGGTTGCGGATGTGCGCCCTGCAAGCAAGGATGAAGTTGCCCACGGTCACCCACACGGCGAACACGGCGCGCACCATTGAGCGATTGCCGCCGCCGAATTTTTAAGGCGTCGTTTTGCCGACCACGAAGTTGCCCGATTCGATGATGAATGGGGCGGCGCGGTTGGCCGGGTCTATGGTGATGCGTAACCAATTCAAAAACGGTGTGCCGTA
>JAYTBF010000351.1:0-6919 GCA_043737175.1 Burkholderiales bacterium | reverse complement strand
GGCGTTCGCAGCGAACGCCGCAAAGTCCACACCCGTCGAGCAGAAAAAAACGATTCGGTTTTCTTTTTTGATTGCCGAGACCAGTTTTGATCCGCAAGTCACGTCTGATCTTTACTCCAATACCATTAACGATGCGATTTTTGACCCGTTATTAAAGTACGACTATTTGGCGCGTCCGGTGAAATTGATTGCCAACACCGCGGTGGATTTGCCGGTGGTGACTGATGACGGGCGCACCTATACCTTCAAAATTAAACCCGGCATTTTGTTTGCCGACGATGCGGCATTTGCCGGCAAGCCGCGGGAATTGACCTCAGCCGATTATGCGTTCGCCATCAAGCGTATTTATGATCCGGCATTACGCTCGCCGTGGATGTGGTACGTCGAGGGAAAAATTCTCGGCGGGGACGAAGCCCATCAGGCGGCCAAGCTGGCCGGTAAGTTTAATTACGATGCGCCGATAGAGGGCATCAGCACGCCGGACAAATACACCTTGCAAATTCGCATCAAAGAGGCCGATACCAATTTTCTGTACATTTTTGCCACGGCACAAACCGCAGCTCTGGCCAGAGAAGTGTTGGAGCGATATAAAAATGATCCCGGTGCCCACCCGGTTGGAACAGGTCCATTCAAACTAACCGAATGGAAACGGTCGCATAAAATGGTGTTGGAAAAGAATCGACAGTTTCGCGAAGTCATTTTTCATGCCGACCCGACCGGAGATGTGCATTCGGATGCGATTGCCAAACACTTGAATGGCAAGCGCCTGCCGTTGGTGGACAGGATTGAAGTGACCGTTATTGAAGAATCCCAACCGCGTTGGTTATCGTTTCTTGGCGGTGAAACCGACTACGCAAACGTGCCAGCCGACTATGTAGGCAGCGCCTTTCCCGGCGGCAAACTCGCGCCCAATCTGGTCAAGCAAGGCATACGCGGCGAACGGTTTATTGAGACTGATCTGGTGTATATGTATTTCAATCTGGATGACCCGCTCATGGGCGGCAAGACGCCGTTTGCCGCCGACAAGGTGGCGTTGCGAAGGGCGATTGCGCTCGGTTATGACATCAACGAAGAAATCAATGTCATTCGCAATGGTGGTGCCGCGCGTGCGCGATCAGGCATTCCGCCCGGTGTGGAAGGTTATGACGCCAATTATCAGACGGATGTGAATGAATACAATCCGCCGCGAGCCCGTGCGTTGCTCGATACCTACGGTTATATTGATATCGACGGAGATGGTTTTCGCGAAACACCGGACGGCAAACCGCTGACGTTGGAAATCGCCTCGGAGCCGGATCAATTGACCAAACAATTCAATATGCTCTGGCAAAAAAATTTGAATGCAATCGGCCTGCGGGTCAAATTCAAAATTGCCAAGTGGCCGGATTTGAACAAAGAGGCCAAGGCCGGCAAAAACATGATGTGGCAACTCGCCTGGGGTGCCGATTATCCTGACGCCGAAAATTTCTTGCAAAACTTGTATGGCCCCAATGCCGGTCAGTCCAATTACGCCAATTTTCGCCATCCACAATTTGACAAACTGTATGAGCAGGCGCGGCGAATGCCGGTATCTGCCGCGCGCAACAAGGTATATGCAGAAATGAACCGGATTGCGGCGGTCTATATGCCGTGGATACCACAAACACACCGTTATCGTAATGAGGTCTGGCAGCCGTGGTTGATTGGTTATCGCAAACATCCCATCTACAACCAGGTCTGGATGTATCTGGATATTGATCAAGCGAAGCGGCCGTGAGTTTCAACCAAAAATCGGCTTTTTTGACCTTGCCATGGGGCGCGTTTTCGGTGTTTTCCACTCGGAAGAACCGCTTGGCAAGTTATAATCGACGTTGCTGCCCAGTCACGGATTGAAGGAACAAACAAGCGTGGTTTTATTCAGAATCAATCATCATCAACAAGCCTGTTTCCCGACCGGTTTAGGTCAACGCACGTTGACCGCAGGATCAATAGCACCGCTGCTTTTGGTGATATTCGCGATCTTGTTATTTTTTCCGCCAATACCGGCCGCCGCAAAAGAATTCAAAACGGTACGTCTGGCATTTCGTGCAGCCGAGACCGGCTTTGACCCACAAAAAATTGAAGATCGTTATTCGGTTGGCATTGCCGAAAATCTTTTTGAATCGTTTTTAACCTATGACTGGCTGGCCCGACCGGTGCGTTTGGCACCACAGGTGGTGGAAAAAGTGCCGGAAGGCGAAGAGGGCGGAATCCGCTTCACGTTTCGTATCAAACCCGGCATTTTGTTCGCGGACGACCCGGTGTTTAAAGGTAAGAAGCGCGAATTGGTGGCTGCTGATATGGAGTACGCGATCAAACGTTTTCGCGACCCCGCCGTGCGTAGCCCTTATTCGTGGTTATTCGAGGAAAAAATAGTTGGCCTCGACGAATATGTTGAGAAGATAAAAAAAGCCGACAGCAAATTTGATTACGATGCCCGCATTGAAGGCATCACGGTGCGGGATCGTTATACGATTTCATTCAAATTGCGCGAACCGGATTTTAATTTTATTTATTTTTTTGCCATGCCGAATGTGGTGCCAGTGGCGCGCGAAGTGATCGAGGCTTATCCCAACGACACGATGGCGCACCCTGTCGGCACCGGCCCGTTCATTCTCAAGGAATGGGTGCGTCGATCAAAAATTGTGTTGGAGCGCAACCCGAATTATCGCGGCCATACACTCAGCACCGAATTCGCCGATCCAAAAGACAAATGGGATCAGGGTGCCATCGCCGCGCTGGGTGGCAAAACATTGCCGCTGATTGACCGTGTGATTATTTCGCCCATCGAGGAAGAGCAGCCGCGTTACTTGGCGTTTATGAATCTTGAACACGATTACATAGAGGAAACCCCCTTGTCGTTTGTGCAGCAACTGATTCCGAATGGACCAGACGGAAAATTGGCGCCGGTGTTGATCAAGCGAAACGTACAGGTATTTCATGAGGAGCAACCGGAGATCACTTACGACGCATTTAACATGGAAGATCCGATCGTCGGTGGTTACAACCCGGAAAATATTGCCTTGCGCCGGGCGATTGTGCATGCGCATGATCGGATGCAGGAAATCAATATTGTCCGCCGTGGCCAGGCCAGCCCGGCGATGACCCCGGTCGGACCCGGCGTGGTTGGTTTTGATCCGACTTTTCGCACCAAAGAGCAGGAATATAATTTGCCGCGCGCGCGGGCGCTGCTCGATGTGTACGGTTATGTTGATCGTGACGGCGATGGTTGGCGCGACATGCCGGATGGCAGACAAATTATTCTGGAATACAAATACCGCTCGGGTGATCAAGAGGGGCGGCAGCAGGCGGAATTATGGGTTAAATGCATGGCAGATGTGGGATTGCGCATGACCTCCGTTTCGGTGCAATTTGCCGACTTGTTGAAAGACCGCAAGGTCGGAAAATTTCAAATGTCAGGCATCGCCTGGATTGCCGACTATCCGGACGCGCAAAATTTCTTGCAACTACTTTATGGGCCCAATACCGGCATTTCCAATGATGCCCGTTTTAAATTGCCTGAATACGACCGCCTTTATACCGCCTCACTGAAAGTTCCGGATGGTGTCGAGCGTAATCGTTTATACCGTGAAATGAATCGCCTTGTCGCCGCTTATGCGCCGTGGCGGTTGGGGGTGCATCGTTCGTTTAACCACTTTATCAACCCATGGGTGAAGGGTTATAAAAAACATCCCATTCTTTATACAAGTTTTAAATATTTGGATATTGATGTCGCCATGCAGCAGGCGGCCATGAAGAACAAATAGCAAACTTCACAACTTGACCGTTGAAAAAATCCAATTTGTAATTTGTAATTCGTAATTTGTAATGACCAATTCGCAATATCGTAAC
Source organism: Burkholderiales bacterium (assembly GCA_043737175.1). Lineage (GTDB taxonomy): Bacteria > Pseudomonadota > Gammaproteobacteria > Burkholderiales > Usitatibacteraceae > UKL13-2. The sequence continues at coordinate 3,049 of JAYTBF010000351.1, read as the reverse complement.
CTTGCAATCTAGCTGTAACCTAGAAAAACTGGAGAACCCATGGGTGCCTATGTATTAAGAAGAATCGGCCAGATGATTCCGACGCTTGCGGGCGTGATGTTACTCATCTTTATACTGTTTAATGCGGTTGGTGGTGACCCGGCATTGCAACTCGCCGGCAAAATTACCAACAAAGAACAGATCGAGAATATTCGCAAGCAGCTTGGTGTGGATCAGCCCATGCATGTGCAACTCGGTTATTTCGCCTTTGAAGTGGCGACCGGCTTTACCTGCACCTGGCGCAGTTATATGGATGGGCCGACACCGGTAAAGGTTGACCCCAAAGCGCCGCCCAAGGCGGATGCGCCAAAGGTTGAGGCAAAGAGCAGTTGTCAGGCAGTGCGCTCCTGGTCGACCAATGAAGAAGTGCCGAAAATTCTCATGACCCGTATCGGGCCGACCCTCACCATTATGATTCCGGTGTTGGTGTTGGAAACCGTGATCGCGTTGTTGCTGGCCATTGGTGTGGCGTATATGCGCGGCACCTTGACGGATCGAATGATCATGATGTTGTGCACGGTGGCCATGTCGATTTCATTTTTGGTTTACATCATTGTCGCGCAGTATTACTTTGGCTTTAAGTGGGGCATTTTCCCGGTGCAGGGTTGGAGTGACAACTTTGTCAAAAACGTCATGACTTACGCGCCATTACCGGTGATGTTGGCGATATTTGTCGGTTTGGCACCGGCGCTGCGTCTGTATCGCAGTTTCTTCCTGGACGAGATCAATAACGACTATGTCCGCACCGCGCGTGCCAAAGGCGTCTCGGAAAATGTGGTAATGCTCAAACACGTGATGCGTAATGCGTTGATCCCGATTCTGACCAATATTGGCATCGCTTTGCCGGGAATTTTTGTCGGTTCGTTCCTGTTGGAATCATTCTTCTCGATCCCCGGTCTCGGCCGTGAAATTTTGGTGGCGGTGAATCGCTCCGACTTCCCTGTGATCAAAGCGGCAACCGTTTATTTGGCGATGTTGACCATGTTGATCAACCTTGCGGTTGACGTCATGTACAAAGCCGTTGACCCGCGCGTTTCGTTCAAGTGAGCATGAATATGAAAAATATACTTCAAGCCGTTTTGAGCATTTATTCCTTGAATTCCATTCGGGTGTGTTGCGCAGGATTTGCACAGAATGAATTTGCCACAGGAGAGTCAGCATGAGTGCCGTTCTCAATCAACCCCCGGTCGCCGCAACCATTCACCAGCCATCGCCAGGTTTATGGACGTTGGCGTGGCGCCGTCTCAAACGCGACAAAATCGGCATGGTCTCGCTGGTGGTGGTGGTCTTTTTCCTGCTGATGGTATTCGGTTCCTACTTTGGTTTGATCGCCAAAAACTGGTCGAAAGAAGTCGGTGTTTCTTACGCCAATCCGACCTTTATGGCCGGCGCGGAAAATCTTGAAGCCAAACAACAGGGCGCCAAAGATTCATCCAAGGACATACCGTTTGTTGACTTGTCCGATATTGACCCGCTGGCACCGAAATACGCCGAGTGGGCCAAACGCACCGCAGAAATAAAAATTACCGAAACACCACGTGCCGACACGTTGTTGTTCGGCGGCGACAAGTGGGGTCGTGACGTGATTCAAAAAGCCGTCAAAGGTGCGGAGACGTCCATATTTGTCGGTTTGGTTGCCGCGCTATTGGCGACCATTATTGGCACCGTGCTCGGCGCAATCTCCGGTTACAAAGGTGGCAGAACCGGTGACTTCTTGGAATGGTTTTATAACGTCTTTACATCTATCCCCTACATTCTGCTGATCCTCGCCTTTGCGGCGGTATTTAAACGCGGCATCGATACCATCATTTTTATTCTCGCCCTGACCGGCTGGACCGGTATCTACCGTTTGGTGCGTGCCGAATACATCAAACACGCCTCACGCGAGTATGTGATGGCGGCGCAGGCGATTGGCGCTTCACATTCACGACGCATGTTTGTGCATATTCTGCCCAACATCTCACACGTCTGTCTGGTGCAGTTGTCGCAGCACGTGGTGCAGTTCATCAAAGCGGAAGTCATCCTGTCGTTTCTGGGTTTGGGTGTGCCGGTCGATTCCGTGTCGTGGGGCACCATGCTCGCCGAAGCGCAATCGGAACTGGTCATTGGCAAATGGTGGCAACTGGTGGCCGCCTCGGTGTCGATGGCGGTGCTGGTGACGGCTTTTTCAATGCTCACGGATTCGCTGCGTGACGCACTTGATCCCAAGATTAAATAAGGGCGGGACATGGACAACTTACTCGAAGTTAAAAATCTAAACGTCAAATTCCGTCTCGACGGCGGCAGTATTTTTGATGCCGTCAACGGCGTGTCATTTGATATTCCGCGCAATTCTACCGTTGCCCTGGTGGGCGAATCCGGCTCGGGAAAATCGGTGTCGGCGATGTCAATCATCCGTCTATTGCCGCCGGAGCAGGCCATCGTCTCCAAAGACAGCCAAGTTCTTTTTAACGGCACGGATTTGTTGACCTTGCCTATTCGTGACATTCGGAAAATTCGCGGCAAGGACATCTCGGTTATTTTCCAGGAGCCGATGACGTCGCTCAATCCGGTATTCACTTGCGGTGATCAAATCGCTGAAACGCTGCGTTTGCACACCAATATGTCGCGCAAACAGGCGTGGAGCCGTGCCGAAGAATTGATGAATGAGGTCGGTATTCCCGATCCGCGTTTACGCATGCATTCGTTTCCGCACGAAATGTCCGGTGGACAACAGCAGCGGGTCATGATCGCCATGGCGATTGCCTGTGAGCCGAAATTGCTGATTGCCGACGAGCCGACCACGGCGTTGGACGTGACCATTCAAAAACAAATTTTGGATTTGATTGCCAAGTTGCAAAAGAGTCACCATATGTCGGTGTTGTTCATTACCCATGATTTGGCGGTGGTGGGTGATATCGCTGATCACGTGGTGGTGATGCAACAGGGCGAGATCAAAGAAAAGGGCACCGCCAAGGCGATATTTGAAGCACCGCAACATCCGTATACCAAGGCGTTGTTATCTTGCCGA
>JAYTBF010000350.1:0-2808 GCA_043737175.1 Burkholderiales bacterium | reverse complement strand
CATACGCCAAGGCGTATGACGAGCGGCGCGCTCCGTCAAGTGAGACAGTTCGTGAAAAGTGTGGTGTGGCCCGCAGGGCGTGGCGCGCGCCACCATTGCCGGATGATGGCAACCTTGATCAACACGGCAGCAGAAAATCATCAAGCCGATGGCCGATGGCCGATGGCCGATGGCCGATGTCTGATTTTGATGCCTATCTACGTGCCACCAAGTCAGCCTTTGTTGGGTCGTGGGTAGATGACGGGATAGACAGTTTGTGCGGGCGCGCAGGCGGCATCGTGCCGCGACTAAATTGGACTGAGATCTTTCCAGCCGTCCGGTGGCGTTTTTGCAAGTTTCCTTTTATGAAACACCATGATTAACAAGCTGATTGGAGCATTTTTGCCTGAAATGGCGCACCTATGCTGGATATGCGCGATGCGTTCCATGCCTGTGACCGAAGTGGCCTTACTCAACCTCATCGCGCAGGCGATCCAATTCCTGTCTGACCACGGCATAACATTCACAGGCGTGGGCTTCCAGTCCCGATCGATCGAGAACAGAAATGTGGCCACGGCGGTAGCTGATCAATCCTGCGCGCTGCAAATTGCCGGCGGCTTCGGTAATGCCTTCGCGCCGCACACCAAGCAGGTTGGCAACCAGCTCCTGCGTCATCACCAGTTCATTGGATGGCAATCGATCCAGCGTTGACAATAACCATCGACAAAGTTGTTGCTCCAGAGCATGGTGGCGATTACATGCGGCCGTCTGCGCAATCTGCGTGATCAAGGCCTGGGTATATCGCAGCAATACGCCGCGAACAATACTGCTGCGGTCAAATTCGCGCTTCAGCAAACGGCGCTCAAGACGATAGGCATGTCCCGCGGCCTGCACCACCGCCGAACTCGATGTGGTATTGCCGCCCATAAAAAGCGAAACGCCGACGACGCCCTCATTGCCCACTCCGGTCGACTCCGTCGTGGCACCAGATGCATTCACATATTGCAATGAGACAATCGCACTGGTCGGGAAATAAGCGTGCTGCAACTGCGTGCCGGGCTCGTAAAGTATCGTGCCCAGCGGCATCGGCACCCGCTCAAGATGCGCCACCAACAGTGTTGATTCCGCACTGGGTAGGGTGGTGAGCAAGGCTGCGAGCAACTGATTTTTTGTTGGTTGACAGGGGGGTAACATAGCCAATGGTCAAATAGTGTTTGCGGAGATAGCGATTAGCGATTGGCCATTTCAATACCGACGCCGCGATAACCAATGAAGCGGGCCGAGTTCGAGAACATCGGTTCGCCGCTGACGCGAAACTGTTGTTGTGAGCCATCGGCATTTTCACGGTTCACAATAAAATCAAGGAATGGTTGCCGGTCGGCAATTTTCTCCAGCAGCAACGAGCGCTGCGCCTCGTTCCAGCCCGCCGCGAGCACCGGCACTGGCACCGGCACCGCATCGCCGGCCAAGGTTTCGACCTGTAGCCCGAGCATCTCCTGCACCGGACCGGACACTTTGGTGAAATGCCCCGATTCGTCCTGCTCCCAGTACCAGTCGCAGGCCAGCTTTGTCAGGCTACGATAACGCGCGTCGCTTTCCCGCAGCTCCGCAGTGCGGTCCAGCACCATCTGTTCCAGCGTTGTACTGTAGTTGGCGAGTTTTTTGTAAAGCAGGCGTACTTCCAGCATATTGTGAATGCGCGTTTTCGCCTCAACCAAATCAAACGGCTTGCTGATGAAATCCTTTGCGCCCGCTTGCAAGGCGCGTAATTTGTGTCCCGGTTGGGCGGTGAATACAATCACCGGCAAATAACTGTCGGCGGTGTTTGTTTTTAGAACCTCCATCACCTGAAAACCATCCATGCCGGGCATTTGCAGATCCAGCAGGATCAGATCGTAGTGGTGTGTGCGGTGTAATGCCGCCACTTCCAGTGGATTTTTGGTGGCGGTGACGGTTGTATAACCATCGTCTGCCAGCAATTGCTGCATAAGCGCCAAATTGGCGTCTTGATCATCCACCACCAGAATATTGGCGTTCAGAATTTCGGTCCGCGTGATCATATTGTTGACTCCATTGTGGGTGCCCCCGGTTGTTTTGTTTTGGCAAACTTCAGCGCCACATCAAGCGTATCCATAAATTCATTTACCTTGATCGGCTTGGTGAGATAACGAAAGAATCCCGCCTCCAGGCCACGTTCAATGTCGCGCGGCACGGCGTTGGCGCTGAGCGCCACCACCGGGATATGGGTGGTGGCCGGGTCATCGGCGAGCATTTTCATGGCCCGAATTCCGCTGATGCCAGGCAGATTGATGTCCATCAGGATAACATCGGGATGAGACTCGCGCGCCATCCTGACACCACTCAGACCGTCAATTGCCGTCAGTAATTTAATGTCAGGCCGACGGGCGATCAGGTCCATTACCAACAGCAGATTGGCCGGATTGTCCTCAACATAAAGCAGGGTATATATGCCCAATTCACCGGAAAAGCTGGCAACAGTCCGGTCTGCGGCCGCCGTCATCAATGCGACAGCATCAGCGTCATGTTTTGGTTCGGCCGTCTGGTTGAGTTCGATCCAGAAAATGCTGCCCTGCTCGACGACGCTATCGACCCCGATCTGACCATCCATCAGTTCAACCAATCGTTTGCACACCACCAGACCAATACCGGTGCCTTCTTCGGCGTTTTCTTTTTCATCCTGGCCGAGGCGGTTGAACGGCTGGAAAAGCAGCGACAATTGATCCGGTGCCAACCCCACGCCGGTGTCCTGAACGCTGACGCGTACCTTCTCGGTTGAGATCATCTCGATGCGCACCGCAATCGACCCGT
>JAYTBF010000349.1:0-6944 GCA_043737175.1 Burkholderiales bacterium | reverse complement strand
CCAGACAATAACGAATGGTGGTGCCTTCGCTGGTGACAAAGGTAATGTCCCCGGCGGAAGTAATGATCAAATCGGCCGGGGCGCGCAGGCTGCGTAATTCACGGGTCATGCGTTCCAGCGCCACACGCGCCTGCCAGTCGGTCTCGGCAATATCCTTGGCGATGAAATATCCCCTGAACATTTCGCCCAGCATCGGTGCGACCATCACGGACACAATCGTGAACACCACCATCACCATGATCAGCTCAATCAAGCTAAAACCATCTGCGCGTGAGGACAAATACAGGCGGGGCGACGAATCGCGACGGGGCGTCATAAAGTGTGGCATCAGTAATTCGCCACCAATGCGGTGACCGTCAGCGCGGTCAAACCGGTCACGTTGACCGTGACGATTTTGAAATTGGCCGGATCCGTCCATCCGCCGACGATGTTACTCGTCACCGTATAACCAGTCGGCGGCGTACAAACGGCTGGGCCGGGACAGGGATCGGTAAACGCCGCGAATCCAACCGCGCGACGCTGCGCCAAAATCAGCTCCACGCGCTGCTGGGCGAGTTCAGCCGCCATGTCCAGTTGGCCTGCTTGTGGCGATTTGCTAAGCGGCGAGGTAAACGCGACCACCAGCCCACCCAATAACACCGCCAGGACAACAATAAAAACGATCGCCTCGATCAAGCTAAAACCCCCTACACGCCGCACCCGTTCAGACGCGATTTTTGGCGCAATGTTTGGCGCAATGTTTGGCGCAATGTTTGGCGCAATGTTTGGCGCAATGTTTGGCAACATGGCGGTCTCCCGAACTGGCATCATCGCACCCGCCCGGTTTCCGGCAATATGACCACAGTGGCGGTGTCGGACCCGGCCGTCAATGTAATGGTCGCAGTCGCGGCCAATAAGACGGTGTCGCTGATATAGGGGATACCGCGAGTATCAAACGCCACATAACTATTGGTCAAGGGTGGGTTGTAACCACTCAACACCACCCCGGTCATCGTCACGGGACCGGTGCCACCCACCACCGGTTGGGTGATCCCCACCCCGGCCATGTCAGTAATTTGGTAAGTCGACGCGGTGAAATTGATGCGGTAACGCTGCCCCTGACTCATCGACAGATTTTGTGTATAACGAATATTTGCCGCAACTTGGGCAGCGACGGCGGGGAGGGTAATGGATTGTGTCCTCGTCATCCGGGGTATGACAAAAACCGCCAGAATACCAACCAGCATTAAAACGACGATCAACTCAATGAGCGAAAAACCGGAAAATCGTCCTCGTTGCTGCAGCGAGGACGATTCTCTTTGACACATCAGCGTGAAATCCGCTTAGGCAACGCCCATTCCTGTGAATACCGCAGTGACTGCTGCTCCACCGCTCGGGGTAAAGGTCAATGTACATGGCGCTGTAGCATTGACCAGGATCACACCGGCTGTAATCGCATATGCCCCGCCTGTTGTTGGCAACGCCCCGCCTTGCAACATCGTGGCACCTACGCTGCAGTTGCCCACCGCAATAGTATTGGCAGGTGGTGCAAGCGGATTTGCAATCCGCGCGGCGAAGTTGGTCGCCATCGCTGATCCTAACGCACCCGCTACGCCATTAACCGCCGCTTGTGCCGCTTCCTGGCGCATATTGATGTATTGTGGCACCGCAACGGCCGCCAAAATACCCAAAATAACAATAACGATGATCAACTCGATCAATGTAAAACCCGCCTGTAACTTTTTCATTTATCTCTCCTGAGTAAAAATTCAATTTCAAAAACTCTTGTACTGCGCTGGACCTGAGACCAACCAATGCAACCATTGCCCCTTACTTGGACGTGTTGGTGCCAGTCTGAGCCGATTTCCACACCGTGTCACCCATTATCAACAACAAAATACCCATCTGCAACAAAGTTTAACAATAATTAAACAAAACGGGGGACGCAATATCCACACACCAACATCGACCCGCTCGACACGACCGATTGCCGTTCATGCCGACCATTCTGCCCTGAATATACGTCTCGATAACGATGCCTCTCCTAGTTAACGGCAACACCCCGCCAAACATAAGCTTCGCGTGCGGTGAGTAATTCGCGTTTTGAGTATTGAAAAAGCAGCACCTTACCGGTTGATCCTCCGGTGATTTTTTGGTCATCCCTTAGCCGATAACCAACCAGCGCATTGGCCTGGTCGTAAAACCAATACCCCTGCTGTACCTTGCCGGCGAGTGCGTCACCCAGCCCCACCTCCCCGGCATAGTTGGCCGGCGGATCCGCCAACAATAAGAAGGGGTTCTTTAAATCAACTTTGCCCGGACGATTGTTTGGTATCTGTCGATGCATTTGGTGGATGACCATCGCCGACCGCATCGCGCCGAGATTGGCTTGCACGGCGCTTAACTCTGCCGCATCCCGCACATCCCGTGCCTTTTCCAGGAATGCCCAGATGATTAATGACAACAACAGGATTAACAACGCCTGCTCAAATAGCCGTTTGATGCCCTGCTGCGCCGTTGCTGCGGATTTGCGCTGGCTGATTGCGGTCAACCGCCACGCCCCATCGAGGCCTGCCCCATCGACCACATCGGCATAAATATACCCAGTGCCAGCACCAACACCATCCCGGCCATGAACACCAATAGGATGGGTTCAATATTGGCCGACAATTCCTTCACGGCGTAAGCCGTTTCACGCTCGTACATATCGGCAATTTCTGCCAGCAGGGAGTCAATTTCGCCGGTTTCTTCGCCGACTGCAATCATTTGCAACACCACCGGGGTAAACACGCCCGATAACTGCGCACACCGATGCAGGCTATCGCCGCGCTCAATACCATCACGCATTTCTTCAACCTTGCGGGCAAAATAAGCGTTGTCGGCGGTGCGCGCAACCAGACTCAGTGCATCGAGTACCGGAATGCCGCTTTGGGACGCGAGCGAAAAGCTGCGGGAAAAACGCGCCAGCGTTCCACGCAAAATAATGTCGCCGACAATCGGCAATTTGAATTTGAGACGATCCCACTCCGCTCGAATATTCGGCGCGCGTAATGCCGTGCGCAATCCAAACCACCCGCCGACACCCAAGGCAATTAACAGTGGCCACCACTTCACCATCCAACTCGAAAAACCAATCAACATTACGGTAATTAATGGCAATTTAGCCTTCATTCCAGCAAACACACCGACAAACACCGGAATGACAAAAATATTAAGTACGACAATGGCAATGGCACCGGCTATCAGCACAAACGTCGGGTAACGCAACGCCGCACGAATCTGCTCACGCACTTCTTTTTCAAACTCCAAATGCATGGTCAGGCGATTAAATACCTCCGCCAGTTTTCCACTCAATTCACCGACGCGAATCATGGCGACATAAAAAGTAGAAAATATCGCCGGATGACGCGCCATGGCGGCGGATAAATCACGTCCCTGATCCAAACTCGATCGAATATCGGCGAGTACTTCGGCCAAACTCCGGCTGCCGGTAGACTCTTGCAAACCGGCCAACGCTCTCAATACCGGAATTGCAGTACGCTGCAGGGTGCTCATTTGCCGGGAAAACAGAATGACATCGTCATCCGTGACCGCCTTGGTGGAAAATTTTTCCCACCATGTCGGGCCGACCGCTTTGCGGACTTCGACCGGCGCGGCGTCGATATCGATCACCGTAATACCACCGGCCATGAGTTGCTGCATCACGGCGGATTGCGAGTCCGCATCGATCGTGCCGGTGACGGTCTCTTGATCGGCGTTGCGACCTCGATAGGAATAAATCGACACGCGGCTCAGTCCTCGGGAGTGGCGACCCGCATCGCCTCAGCCACAGAGGTGCGCCCCTGCTGCACCAGGGCAAACGCATGGTCGAGTAGCGTATGGCCACGCATGCGCGCGTAGGCGGCGGTCATAAAGTTGCCAGCCCCTCCTTCGATGGCGGCCTTGGCAAGCGACTCGTCCATCACAAATAGCTCATACAGACCGGTCCGTTCACGATAACCGGTGCCACTGCATTGGGTACAGCCGGTGCCACGTTGTACCGGCAGGTTTGCAGCGGCATCGCCGCCCATCATTTGCAACCACGCGCCCTCCTGCGCCGTTGGTTTGGCCACTGTGCGGCAACTTTTGCAGTTGAGGCGGCAGAGGCGTTGCGCCACTACCGCGCGCAAACAGGTGGCCACCATATAGGCCGGCACGCCCATATCCAACAATCGAAACACGGCGCTCGGTGCGTCACGCGTGTGTAGGGTGGACAAAACCATATGCCCAGTCAATGCAGCACGCAAGCCAATTTCAGCAGTCTCAGCATCGCGCATTTCACCCACCAACACCACGTCAGGATCTTGACGCAGGGTCGCCCTTAATACCCGCGCAAATGTCAGCTCAATTTTGTCGTTGACCTGTACCTGCACAATTCCCGGCAGCCGATATTCAACCGGATCCTCAACCGTAATGATTTTTTGCGATTGCAAATCAATTTCAGACAAAGCCGCATACAAAGTGGTGGTCTTACCGGCGCCGGTTGGCCCGGTCACCAGCACCATGCCCGACCCTGAGTTGAGAATTTCCTTTAGCCGCACGACCATATCGGGCGGCATACCAATGGCATCCAAGTTTCGTACGGCACCGGACTGATCGAGCAAACGCAACACAATGGACTCACCATATTGTCCGGGAAGGGTCGACATGCGAACGTCAATGTCACGATCACGCGCCCGGACAGTGAAGCGCCCGTCCATCGGTAACCGTCGCTCAGCAATGTCGAGACTTGCCATTAGTTTCAGGCGCTGCGTCAGCGCGGCAGCAATGCGCACCTCCGCTTCTGCCTGAGCCTGCAACACACCATCAATTCGAAACCGGATTTGCAGCGTGCGTTCTTGCGGCTCAATATGAATATCGGAGGCACGAACCTGAACCGCATCCTCCAGCAAGGACTGCAATAACCGCACCACTGGCGCTTCTTCTTTTGTGTCAGCTACGGTTTGAACGGCGTCTGCAGCATCCTCGATATCTTTGCCCAACGCCATCGCATGGCCGGAAATTTCATCGGTTCGGCGGTAGAAGCGATCAATTGTGGCAAGAATTTGATTTTTTGGACAGGCTGCGGGCGTCACAGTCTGTTTAAGCACCCGCTCAACATCATCAAGCGCAATAATATCGTCGGGGTCGGCCAGACCAACCAAAAACCCGGTCCCTTGTCTTTCCAGCACCACGGCCCGACAGCGTCGTGCCGTCGCCTCCGGTAATAATTTGATTAGCTCCGGGCGGAAGTCAAATTGGCTGAGATTGACAAACGCAATGCCAAGTTGCTTGGACAACAACATGGCCAGCTGGTTTTCACTGATCGCACCACTGCGAACCAACACTTGACCAAGTTTCTTACCAGTGGCCAGACTGAGGGCAAGCGCCTCATCACGCACTTGGACGGAAATGGCACCTTCGTTTACCAACAATTCGCCGACACGCCCACCAGCGCGACTTCCACGACGACCGGCAATTGGGGTTGCAAGTGTATTTTTCGTAGGTGTATTTTTCATGTATACCGGTTATCCCCGTTAGCAATATTTGGCCAGTAGGCCTAAAAAATTCGCTGCCGTCAATAGCTGTTGCGACCACCCACCTTCAACTTGGCCAGATTTGATTGATACGGCTTTACAAATTTAGTGGAACGGATGATGCAATACGATTGTTTCATTGCGGTCCGGCCCCGTCGAAACCAGCGAAACCTGAATTCCCACCAATTGCTCCATGCGGCGCAGGTACGACCGTGCAGCCAGTGGCAATTGATCAAACTGTTGAATTCCCAACGTGCTGTCGGTCCAACCCGGATGAACTTCGTAAATTGGCTCACAGCTCTCGATCGATTCCGCACCATAGGGAAGAATATCGACAACCTTGCCGTCCAGCTTATAGCCGATACAAATTTTTAGTTCCTTCAGGCCATCCAACACATCGAGCTTGGTGACGCACAGCCCGGATAATCCATTAATTTGCGCCGCACGCTTTAACGCTGCAGCGTCAAACCAGCCGCAACGCCGCGGACGCCCGGTTACCGACCCATATTCGTGTCCGCGATCGCGCAAACGCTGCCCCACCTCATCTTCCAGTTCGGTTGGGAACGGACCCGATCCGACCCTGGTTGCGTACGCTTTGGTGATACCCAGAACAAAATGTAGCGCCTGCGGCCCGACTCCTGCGCCCGCCGATGCCTGACCAGCCAAACAATTGGATGAGGTGACATAAGGATAGGTCCCGTGATCCACATCCAACATTGCGGCTTGCGCTCCTTCAAACAAAAGCTGTCCACCATCGGCCATCGCGCGGTGTAAGTCCGCCGACACATCGGACATCATTGGCTTGAGCCGTTCGGCCATCGCCAATGTCGGCTCATAGACAGATTCAAAACTGACGGCTTCCGCGCCAAGATATTTTGTTAAAACAAAATTGTGGTAATCAAGTACCTCGATTAATTTCGATTTAAACCGATCTGGGAAACGCAAATCATTGACCCGGATGGCGCGTCTGGCAACTTTATCCTCGTAACAAGGGCCAATACCGCGGCCGGTTGTGCCGATTTTTTCTGCGCCCATTTTGAGTTCGCGCGCCTGATCAAGCGCGACGTGATACGGCAGTATCAACGGACATGCCTCCGATATTCTCAACCGTTCGACCACATTGACGCCCGCCAGCGTCAGCTCATCAATTTCCTTAAGGAGCGCTTCTGGCGACAACACAACACCATTGCCGATATAGCAGGTGACGTGTGGATGCAACATGCCAGAGGGAATGAGCCGCAGAATCGTCTTGACGCCATTTACGACCAAGGTATGACCGGCATTGTGCCCGCCTTGAAATCTCACCACGCCCACCACCTTTTCGGCAAGCCAGTCGACAATTTTTCCCTTGCCCTCGTCACCCCATTGGGTGCCGATTACCACTACGTTTTTTTTCATACCTTATCCTTG
>JAYTBF010000348.1:0-15592 GCA_043737175.1 Burkholderiales bacterium | reverse complement strand
CAAAAAAGTGTTTTTGCACCAACCCGTTGGGCAAGTTGCATGGCGTTGTCAAAGGTGCCGTGGCCCCAGCCGATTTTGGATTTGTATTCGTCCGGTGTGAAGGAGGTATCCATCACCAACACATCGACTCCTTTTAGCGCCAGGTCGATTACATCGCGCTGCTGGTCGATCATGGTTTGAAAGGCGGCGTAGCCTTCGTCTGCCGGTGCGTAAATATTGGTGTGTGGTTCGTGGTCACCGCTGAAGAAAAACGATTTGCCGTTGCAATCAATGCGGTAACCAAGATTGACCACCGGGTGGTTCATCAACACGGTGGTGATGGTGGCGTCGCCGATGGTGATGGTTTCGCCGGGTGTGAGTGAACGGTAATTCAACTTGGCGCGTAGCTCGGACTCGCGCACCGGAAAAAAGCTGTATTGCAATTGCACATCCATGATCTGGCGCACACCGTTGTCGGTGACTGGATCCACCGGGCCATGAATGTTGATGATGTTGCCGGGCACAAATATCGGCACAAAAAATGGCAGGCCTTGAATGTGGTCCCAATGGGTATGGGTGATAAGGATGTTGACGTTAAGCGGCATGCTGCCCAACAGGCTGAGCGCGGCGCGATAAATACCGGTGCCGCCGTCGATGAGAATTATTTCACCGGCGTCGGTGCGGATTTCCATGCAGGTGGTGTTGCCGCCGTAACGAACCGTCTCCGGCCCGGGTGAGGCAATGGAACCACGTACGCCCCAAAAACGCAGCTTCATGATTTACGCCGTGCCCTGTGCGCCGGCGTAGCCACGCGCTTGTTGTAAATGTTTATCGATGTTTGGCAGGCCGACGACATAGGCTTCGGCGGCGTCGCAATCATTAAACTCTTGGACAAGCAGGTGTCGGATTTCCGCGCGGCCGAGTTGTTGTTCCATGGTCATATGGTTAGCTTACTCAACGGTGACACTCTTCGCAAGGTTGCGTGGTTTATCCACATCAGTTCCCAGTTTTACTGCTGTATGGTACGCAAGCAATTGCACCGGAATCGCGTGAATAAGGGGGGAAAGTAAGCCCGTATGGCGCGGTGTGCGGATCACATGTACGCCTTCGCTGTCGCCAAAATGGCTGTCGGCATCGGCAAATACAAACAGCTCCCCACCACGGGCGCTGACTTCCTGCATGTTCGATTTCACTTTTTCGAGCAAGGCGTCATTCGGGGCGATCACCACCACCGGCATGTTGTCATCGACCAGCGCCAGCGGGCCGTGTTTGAGTTCCCCGGCCGGGTAGGCTTCAGCGTGAATGTACGAAATCTCTTTGAGCTTGAGCGCACCTTCAAGCGCGATCGGGTAATGTAAACCGCGGCCAAGAAACAGGGCGTGACGTTTAAGCGCAAATTTGTCCGCCCAGCCGCGAATTTGTGGCTCGAGATTAAGCGCCTGCTGAACACTGCCGGGCACATGCCGTAGTTGTTCAATGTAATCGGCTTCGGCGGCGGCGGTGAGTTTGCCGCGCACTTTTGCCAGCGTGAGGGCAAGGGTAAACAATGCCACCAGCTGGGTGGTGAACGCTTTGGTCGAGGCGACGCCGATTTCCATGCCGGCGCGGGTGTAAAACACCATGGCCGAGGCGCGTGGAATGGCGGATTCACGCACATTGCAAATGGATAACGTCGCAGTGTGGCCGAGTTCTTTGGCGCGTTTGAGCGCTTCCATGGTGTCGAGTGTTTCGCCGGATTGTGAAATGGTGACCACCAATTGCGACGGGTTGGGAATGGAATCGCGGTAACGATATTCGTGGCCCAATTCGACCTGGCAGGGTAGCCCGGCGATGGTTTCAATCCATTGTTTGGCGACCAAGCCGCCGTAATAACTGGTGCCCGAGGCGAGAATCAATACGCCGTTGGCCTTGGCAAAATGCGCCGCCGCTGCGTCGCCAAAATAACCAACGTCCAGACCGGCCGTGATGATGGTTTCAAGCGTGTCGGCAATGGCGCGTGGTTGTTCGTGGATTTCCTTTTGCATGTAGTGGGTGTATTGACCGAGGTCTTGGGCGTCGTCGGTGACGGTGGAGGTATGCACTTCACGATCGACGGCGTGGCCGTTGCTGTCCACCACCGTAATATGGCTGCGGGTTATTTCGGCGACGTCGCCTTCTTCGAGATACATCACCTGGCGGGTGACCGGCAAAATAGCCGAAACGTCGGAGGCGATAAAGTTTTCGTTTTCACCCACACCGATGAGCAACGGGCAGCCGACCCTGGCACAAATCATCACATCGGGATCGGATAACGCGACCACCGCAATGGCATACGCGCCGTGTAATTCGCGGGCGGCCTGTTGGGTGGCGGTAAATAAGTTTTTGGTTTTTTGAAAGTAGAAATGAATCAGATGCGCGATGACTTCGGTATCGGTCTGTGAATCAAACACATACCCTTCCGCTTTTAAGCGGGTGCGTTGTTGATCATGATTTTCAATAATGCCGTTGTGGACCACGGCGACTTCATTTTGTGAAACGTGTGGGTGGGCGTTGGGTTCTGTGACGCCGCCGTGGGTGGCCCATCGGGTGTGACCGATGCCCAGAATGCCACTGACGTTTTCTTCGCGAACAGCGGCTTCCATTTCGGCGACACGGCCAACACGCCGTACCCGCACGATTGATTTTGCATCGGCGGACATGACGGCAATGCCGGAAGAGTCATAACCACGATATTCGAGGCGTGTCAGCCCTTCAGTGAGGACTGGAACAATGTTGCGGGTGGAAATCGCGCCAACAATACCGCACATAAAAAGCCTTCGCTAAAACAATGGAATGATGGCGAAATTCTACGCTGTCACGCGACCAAAATTGTGACGCGATTGCGGTATTTAGGTTAATTACGTTAACAACGATGGCGGGCTATTTTTTTTGCGGCTTTTGTGGACGCTGCCAGCCGGTTTTTGCCAGTTGTGATTTTTCGTTCAACGCAAGGCTGCCGGCCGGCACGTCTTTCCAGACGGTGGTGCCCGCACCCACGGTGGCACCCGCATGCACCGTAACCGGGGCAATCAGTTGCACGTCTGAGCCAATGTGTACATTGTCTTCAATCACTGTGCGGTGTTTGTTGGCACCGTCGTAGTTGCAGGTAATGGTGCCCGCACCAACATTGACAGACCGACCCACCGTACTGTCACCGATATAGCTCAGGTGGTTGGCTTTGGATCCGCGGCCGATATCGCTTGCCTTGATTTCAACAAAATTGCCGATATGCACATCGTCGGCCAGAATGGTGCCCGGACGGATACGTGCATAGGGGCCGATGCGGGTATTCGCGCCAACAGTCGCGCTGTCGATCATGGTGAACGGCAAAATTTCAGTGCCGGCACCAATCTGGCAGTCGCGCAAAATACAATTCGCGCCGACAATTACGCCGGAAGCAAGCGTCACATTGCCTTCAAAAATACAATTAACGTCGATGGTGACGTCGGGCTCGCACTGCAAATTGCCGCGCACATCGAGCCGAGCAGGATCACGCAGGGTGACGCCGATTTGCATGAGTTGTTTGGCAATTTCCATTTGATAAATGCGCTCCAATGCGGCAAGTTGATCACGGCTATTGACCCCGGCAACTTCCCACTCGTGTTCACATGAGTGGGTGACTACCGGCAGGTCTTCATCGACCGCGCGTTTTAGAATATCGGTCAAATAATACTCGCCCTGGGCGTTTTTGCTGTTCAAAGTGGGCAACCAGCGGGTGAGCCAGGCGGTCGGACAGGCGAGAAAACCGGTATTGATCTCGGTGATGTTGCGCTGGGTTTCGGTGGCGTCTTTTTCCTCGATGATCTCCAAAACGTGCCCTTCAGCATTGCGCACAATTCTTCCCAGTCCCTTGGGATTGGCCACGGTCATGGTCAACCACGCGAGTTGCTGTTTGGCCGCGCTGTCGACCAGAGTTTTGAGCGTATCTGCTTTAATCAACGGCACGTCGCCATATAGAATCAGTGTGATATCAGTGGCGCGAACCTCAGGAGAAAGCGCCTGCAATACCGCATGGCCGGTACCGAGTTGTGGCGATTGTTCGGCCCAACTCAGTCTGGTGTTGTGGGCAAAAGCCGCGCGTACGTTGTCGCCACCATGGCCATAAACAACCGTGATGATGTCAGCAGAAAGTTTGGTCGCGCACGCAATGACGTGCGCCAGCATCGATTGACCGGCGAGAGCATGCAACACTTTTGGCAGCGCCGAATGCATGCGTGTGCCTTGACCAGCGGCAAGAATGACGACAGATAAAGTAGGCATATATTATTTGCACAAATATTTTGCGCAAATAAAAAGGCAGCGGAAAGAATCCGCTGCCTAAAATTTTTACTGCGCCTCTAAACCGTTACGGCGCTTTAATGGTACCAAAATTTGCTTATTTGCGCAACTTTCTAATCGACGCGAGTTGGGCGGCAAGTTGCGCCAGCTCAGCTTGGACAACTGCCCTCTCCTGACCGCTTGTGCGGTTAGTGAGTGCTTCCTCTGCTGCGCGTTGGGCTTCGAGGACTTTGACCTCATCCAAATCTTTTGCCCGAATCGAGGTGTTGGCGAGGATGGTTAACGCCCTTGGCTGAACTTCCAAAATGCCGCCTGAAACGTAAATCAGCTCTTCCGCCCCACCCACCAGCGTGACTTTGACGGTGCCCGGCTTGATGAGCGTGAGCAACGGCGCATGGTGCGGCAAAATGCCGAGCTCACCGGATTCACCCGGCGCAACCACCAATACGGCTTCACCGGAAAAGATGGATTGTTCAGCTGAAACAATATTGACGTTTAGTGTGTTTGCCATTTGGTTTGCCTGGTAAATGAGTGAACGGATGAACAGGTGAAGTGAAGCGGTGAACAGGTGAACAAAAACGGAAACAATATCCCGCTGCCGCCTTTGTTCACTCGTTCACTCGTTCACTTGTTCACTTGTTCACACGTTCACCGCCCTACATCGTTTTTGCCTTTTCAAATACTTCGTCGATGCCGCCGACCATGTAAAACGCCTGCTCTGGCAGTGCATCACATTCGCCGTCAACAATCATTTTGAAGCCACGAATGGTTTCTTTCAGCGGTACAATTTTGCCCGGTGAGCCGGTAAATACTTCGGCCACGTTGAACGGTTGCGACAGGAAGCGCTGAATCTTACGCGCGCGGGATACCGCCAATTTGTCTTCTGGGGACAATTCGTCCATACCCAAAATGGCGATGATATCGCGCAATTCTTTGTAACGCTGCAAGGTCGACTGCACACGGCGTGCAACCGTGTAGTGCTCTTCACCGACCACCTGTGGATCAAGCTGACGGCTGGTGGAGTCGAGTGGATCCACCGCCGGGTAAATACCCAGCGAAGCGATGTCGCGTGACAACACCACGGTTGCATCCAAGTGGGCAAAGGTGGTCGCAGGCGACGGATCGGTCAAGTCATCGGCAGGCACGTAAACGGCCTGAATCGAAGTGATCGAACCGGTCTTGGTTGAGGTGATGCGCTCTTGCAACACGCCCATCTCTTCGGCCAATGTTGGCTGGTATCCCACTGCAGACGGCATCCGTCCCAGCAAGGCGGATACTTCAGTACCGGCCAGGGTGTAGCGATAAATATTGTCGACAAAGAACAGAATGTCTTTGCCTTCGTCACGGAAACGCTCAGCCATGGTCAAACCGGTCAGGGCGACGCGCAAACGGTTGCCCGGCGGCTCGTTCATCTGGCCAAACACCATCGCAACTTTGGATTGGCTGAGATCTTCGGAATTGATAACGCCGGCTTCTTGCATCTCGTGATAAAAGTCGTTGCCCTCGCGGGTACGCTCACCCACGCCGGCGAACACCGACAAACCACCGTAGCTCTTGGCGATGTTGTTGATCAGTTCAAGCATGTTCACGGTCTTGCCGACACCTGCGCCGCCGAACAAACCAATCTTGCCGCCCTTGGCAAACGGACAAACCAAGTCGATCACTTTAATTCCGGTCGGCAACAAGTCCACCGATGGAGACAATTCGTCAAACTTTGGAGCCGGCTGATGAATCGAACGGCGCTCGTCTGTTTTGATGGGGCCTTGTTCGTCGATCGGACGACCAAGCACGTCCATGATACGGCCCAACGTCGCCGCGCCAACCGGTACCGAAATCGGCGCGCCGGTGCCTTTGACTTTCATGCCGCGGCGCAGGCCATCGGATGAGCCCATGGCAATACAACGGACTACGCCGTCACCAAGCTGCTGCTCGACTTCGAACGTCAAGCCTGGTTCGGCAAAGCTTTTCTGACCATCGTCTTGCAGGGTCAGTGCTTCATAAATTTTTGGCAATGCGTCGCGGGGAAACTGGATGTCGACCACCGCTCCAATACACTGAACAATATTTCCTGTGCTCATATTCGGTCCTGACTAAAAATAAATGCTGGTTTGATTCTGAATTCTATTAATGGATGTTTTGAAACTTATACGGCCGCCGCGCCACCGACGATTTCCGAGAGTTCCTTGGTAATTGCCGCCTGACGAGCTTTGTTGTATGTGAGCTTCAAATCACCAATGACTTCTTTGGCGTTGTCCGACGCCGACTTCATCGCCACCATGCGCGCAGACTGCTCGGACGCAATGTTCTCCGAAACCGCCTGATAAATGAGTGACTCGATGTACCGCACCAACAATTCGTCGAGCACAACTTTGGGATCGGGCTCATACAAATAGTCCCAGGTTGAATCGGGTGCACCCAACGCATCACCGGTAAGCGGCAACAGCTGCTCACACATGGTTTCCTGCTTCATCGTGTTGACGAATTTGGTGTAACAAAGGTACAGCGCGTCGATTTTGCCTTCGGCAAACTGATCCAGCTGAATCTTTATCGGGCCAATCATTTTGTCGAGGTGTGGTTTGTCACCCAAACCAATGACGTGCGACACCAGCGGGATGCCGTATCGCTGCAGGAACCCAAAACCTTTGTTGCCGATTGCGGTTGCCTGTACTTTTGCGCCGGCAGTTTCCCACTCTTTAATTTTGGTAATCATCAAGCGCATGGCGTTGGTATTCAACCCACCGCAAAGGCCCTTGTCAGACGTGACCATGATGACGCCAATATTTTTAACTTCACCGCATTTTTGCAGAAAAGGGTGGCGGTAATCAGGATTCGCATGTGACAAATTTGATGCCACACTGCGAATTTTTTCCGCGTATGGTCGCGCCGCGCGCATGCGCTCCTGCGCCTTGCGCATTTTCGAGGCGGCGACCATTTCCATCGCCTTGGTGATCTTGCGCGTGTTTTCTACGCTCTTGATCTTGCTTCGGATTTCTTTACTTCCGGCCATTCTCTGTTCTTTCGAATCGCGTGGTTTGCAACGCCTTAATAAGCGCCGGTTTTCTTGAAGTCTGCTATCGCAGCATGCAACGCTTTTTCGTCGTCGGCGGACAGGTTTGCGGTCTTGTCCATCGAGTCAACAAGTGCGGCGTACTTTGTCTTCAGGAATCCGCTTAAGGCTTTTTCAAATGCCAAAGCTTGTTTTACGTCGACATCGTCCATGTAGTTGTTGTTGACGGCAAACAAAATCACCGCCATTTCCCAAACCTGCATGGGCTGGTACTGTGGTTGTTTCATCAACTCGGTGACCATCTTGCCGCGCTCAAGCTGCTTCCTTGTGGCTTCATCGAGGTCCGACGCGAACTGGGCAAACGCCGCCAATTCACGATACTGGGCCAGTGCCAAACGCACACCGGCACCGGTGTCTTTGCGTTTCATGATTTTGGTCTGTGCCGCGCCACCGACACGCGACACCGACACACCGGCGTTAATCGCGGGACGAATACCGGCGTTGAACAAGTCGGCTTCCAAAAAGATCTGGCCGTCGGTAATCGAAATTACGTTGGTCGGCACAAATGCGGAAACGTCACCGGCTTGGGTTTCAATTACAGGCAGGGCGGTTAACGAACCGGTTTTACCTTTGACCGCGCCGTTGGTAAATTTTTCGACGTAATCTTCGTTCACCCGCGCCGCACGTTCCAATAAACGCGAGTGCAAATAAAACACGTCGCCCGGATACGCTTCGCGACCCGGAGGGCGGCGCAGCAACAGCGAAATTTGGCGATAGGCAACGGCCTGTTTCGACAAGTCGTCATAAATAATCAGCGCATCTTCACCACGATCGCGGAAATACTCGCCCATGGTGCAACCGGAATAAGCGGACAGGTATTGCATGGCTGCGGATTCGGATGCGGAAGACGCGACCACAATCGTAAATGCCATTGCGCCGTGTTCTTCGAGTTTGCGGACGACGTTAGCGATGGTCGACGCTTTTTGTCCGATCGCAACATAAACGCAAGTCAGATTTTTGCCCTTTTGATTGATGATGGTGTCAATCGCAACTGCAGTCTTGCCAGTCTGACGATCACCAATGATCAATTCGCGTTGTCCGCGTCCGACCGGCACCATGGCGTCGATTGATTTCAAGCCGGTTTGCACGGGCTGTGACACGGATTTACGGGCGATCACGCCTGGCGCAACCTTCTCAATCACGTCAGTCATTTTGGCGTTAACCGGGCCTTTGCCGTCGATCGGTATACCCAGCGCATTGACCACACGGCCAATCAGCTCCGGACCAACCGGTACTTCCAAAATGCGACCGGTACATTTGACCGTGTCGCCTTCGGAAATGTGCTCGTAGCTGCCCAATACCACGGCGCCGACCGAGTCACGCTCGAGGTTCAGCGCGAGGCCGATGGTGTTGTTGGGAAACTCCAACATTTCGCCTTGCATCACGTCCGCCAGACCGTGAATACGACAAATACCGTCGGTCACCGAAATAACGGTGCCTTCGGAACGTTTCTCGGCGGCGGCCGGAAGCGCCTGGATTTTTGATTTAATCAGCTCGCTGATTTCTGCCGGGTTGATCTGCATACCCACTCCAATACTGAAAGATTCTGATAATTCGTTTAAGGTCGCGTTGAGTTGCGTTGCGTCGCATTGGCGGGTTGCCCCATTACGCCATTACGTCACTACGCCATCAACGCCTGTTTCATTTGGTCCAATGTATCGCGTACCGAGGCATGCACCACGTCATCACCAACTTGAACGCGGGCGCCACCGATCAGTGACTCATCAATTCGTACGTCAGCTTCAACTTTTTTGCCGTATTTCTTGGCGATTGCCTCCACCAGACCGTTTTTATCTGCGTCCGAAAGCGCAAACGCCGAAGTGATCGTTGCCTTGATCACACCGTTATGCTCACGTTGCAAGCGCTCAAAGTGTTCGCTGATAAACGGTAACAATGATGCTTTACCGTTATCAATCAACATCGCCACCAAATTGGTCAGCAAGGGCGACAGACTGCCACCCGTTGCCGCGGCCAGTACGGCCGCTTTTTCAGCCGCGGTTACCCGCGGGTTGCCCAACGTCGAGGCCATTTGTACATTTGCCGCGGCAATACCCAAGGCCTTTAACGCGGTGGCCGACTGCGTTGCCGAGTTGGCCTCAACAGAGGCGCGAAAGGTCGCCTCGGCATACGGACGTGCAACCGTGGTCAACTCGGCCATTACAGCTGGCCTTTTAACTGATTGAGCATGTCGGCATGTGCGGCAACGTTGATTTCACGTTTGAGGATCTTTTCCGCACCCACCACAGCCAATGCAGCCACTTGCTCACGCAATTGGTCTTTGGCTTTTTGCTTTTCCTGCTCAATTTGGGCGTGGGCGGCGGCAATAATACGCTCTGCTTCTGAGCGTGCCTGTGCTTTGGCTTCTTCAATTGTGGCGGCGATTTGTTTGTCATTCAACGTTTTGACTTCAGCTGCTGCATTGCGCGCGTCCTTGAGCATCACCGCTTTTTGCGATTCGCCCTCAGCCAGCGCCGCTTTGCCTTTTTCAGCCTCTGCCAAACCATCCGCTATTTTCCGGCGACGGGTCTCAATTGCATCGTTGAGCGGCGGCCATACAAACTTGTATGTAAACGCGATAAAAATCGCGAAACCGATCGCTTGCGCGAGCAAGGTCATGTTGATATTCATGACGGTGCCTTTCCTATGCTGTCAATAAACGATTTAAAGAGGTCGTTAATTAGACGAGCTTGGTAAGCAATGGGTTGTTGAAGGCGAACAACATTGCCAGACCCACGCCGATAATAAACGCCGCGTCAATCAGACCCAACAACAGGAACACTTTGCCCTGCAGCTGTGGAATGAGTTCCGGTTGGCGGGCGGCTGATTCCAAAAATTTGGAACACATCATGCCTACGCCGATACAGGCGCCGATAGCACCCAAGCCGATAATGATGCCGATGGCAATTGCTGTATATCCTTGAACCATAGCGATCAGTGCGATTTTTTCCATTTTGTTTCCTTTCGAGTACGGACTACGTAGTTAACTAATCAAAATACCAAATTAAAACCAAACCAAAAATCAATGGTGCTCGTGCGCCATCGAAAGATATACGACAGTCAGCATCATAAAAATGAATGCCTGTAATGCGACCACCAGAATGTGGAAAATCGCCCAACCCGCCTGGAGTAAGCCGGCAAAAATTGCGCCGCCAATACCGATAGATCCGAGCATACCGATCAGCAAAAAGATGACCTCACCGGCGAACATATTGCCGTAAAGTCGCAGGGCCAGTGAGAGCGGTTTGGATATCAACTCGATCAGCTGGAATGCGAAATTGAATGGCCACAACAATGGGTTGCCGCCAAACGGTGTGCAGAATAACTCGTGGATATAGCCGCCAAAACCCTTGGCTTTGATGCTAAAGAAGATGACCAACAGGATCACCGATAGCGATAACGCGGCCGTTGTATTTAAGTCGGTGGTGGGAACCGGTCGCCACACAGGCGCAAACAAGTGGGTGACCATTGCCAGCCAGTCAATCGGAATCAATTTCACCGAGTTCATGACCAATACCCACATAAATACGGTGATCGCGAGCGGGGTAATGAAATTGCGTGGGCCGTTAAAAACATCCTTGACCTGATTGTCAATAAACTCGACCAGCAATTCAACCATTGCCTGACCGCGACCAGGCACGCCGGTGGTCGCCTTACGCGCAGCCAACCAAAGTAAGCCAAAGGTAATAAAACCCAGCAGGAGAGAATTAACGACGGTATCCAAGTGGATGACCCAGCCGCTCTCAAACGTAAAAGTCAGGTTTTTGAGATGATGCTCGATGTATTCGGAAGGAGAATTGTAGCCAGACGCCATGACGTGTTTTTCTAAATCATTTTGACAATAACAAGGACAAACCATGCCCCAAAAGGGCCACACCGAGCGCCGCAATCAGCCACACAGCGTCAAACATATCTGATACAAAAGCGGCTGACATCAGGCCGACAACAAATAAAATCTTTGCCAACTCCGCCAGCACATGCCTTAACAGCACCTGGTTGCCAGACTTGGCGTCGACTTTCGACGGTCGGGCCACCATGGCATAGGCTAAATTTCCTGCGATGATGATGAATCCGCCACTCAGAGCGGATACGCTGGCGAATTGCCCGTGCCAAAAAAGGGCAATCAAGGCAAATACCACTACTACAATCACCTGAACAGTCAAAACTCTTCGATAGGCATTGCCCAATATTGCGTGCCGCATCACTTGGCCAACCCTTAAAAACAGCAAACCAATCGAAAACCCCAACTGCAAAGCCTGTCGATTATAAGCGCGGTAAACAATTGAAGTCAAACCAAAATGCGGCATTGCACCATTTAAGCGGGGTTCAAGATTGTTCCTTAAGCAGCTGAATATAAGAGGGGTTTTGGGTCCGCGCTGGGTATTCACCGCAAAAAAATAACAAAACTTTATGGTTGACGCGTGAAAACATGTGAAACCAGACGCCCGTCACATGTGCGGCAAAATCAGCTGAAATAATCTGCATCTAGGCGAGACCGGCGGTTCGGCGCAAAATACGGCAAATATGAACACTCAAAAAATCAACATTAACGATGTCGGCGTGCGCGACGGCTTTCAGATCGAAAAGAATTTCATTCCGACTGAAACCAAAATCGCCATCATCGACCAACTCACGATCACCGGGCTCGCAAAAATTGAGGCAACCTCGTTTGTCCATCCAAAATTTGTGCCCAATATGGCGGACGCCGAAACGGTGCTGCGAGAAATATTGCGACGGGAGGGCGTGCAAATTACTGCAATCACGCCCAACCTCAAGGGAATGGAGCGCGCCGTGGCGTGTCACCAGTCGGGCGGCCTGATCGATGAGATGAATCTGTTTATGTCGGCGTCGGAAACACACAATCGGGCAAATGTAAAAAGAAGTACTGATCAGTCGCTGGCAGATTTTGCGGTGATGGTGCCGATGGCAAAAGCCGTAGGCATCAAGCTGAATGGTTGTGTGTCGACCGCCTTTGGTTGTCCGTTCGAGGGGCAGGTGTCAGAAGATCGCGTAATGATGTTCGCTGAAAAATACCTGGCTCTGGGTTTTGATGGCCTCACCTTTGGGGATACGACCGGGATGGCCAATCCGCGGCAGGTGGAGCGGATGATGCGGGAGGCGCGCCGTCGTTTCCCGAACACCGAAATCACGCTGCATTTTCACAATACCCGGGGCATGGGATTAGCAAACGTCGTGGCCGGCCTCAATGCCGGAATCACCAGTTACGACGCCTCCATTGCCGGTCTGGGTGGTTGTCCGTTTGCGCCGGGTGCGACTGGAAATATTTGCACCGAAGATCTGGTCAACATGCTCAATGACATGGGTGTCAATAGTGGTGTTGACTTGGATTTGTTGTTGGCGGTAGCCGTCAAAATGCCGGCCGTGGTTGGCCACGACGTTGCCGGGCAAATTATTAAAGCAGGCAAGACCATGCACCTGCATATGGTTCCAGAAAAACTTTACGAAGCGTAAGTCAAAAATAATGAAATGAAAGAAAAAATGACTAATTCCTTTTTCCCGGCGGCACAAAAAATTTTCATTCGGTGTTTGGTGCTTGCGCCAATACTCTTGGTTGCAACGTCAACGGCAGCGGCGGAACTAAACAGTGTGCGCCAACTTTCTCAATCCGGCTTTGAGAGTTTGTCCAAGGATTTGGCGGCGGTGACCGCCTTGCGGGCATTGTCGCCCGGGGTCACATTGGGGACGTTTGGCTTTGACCTGGGGCTGGAGGTTGGAGTCACAAAAATTGATCATGGGGATATTTGGCGGCGAGCGGGCGGTGGATCTGTTGACGTTGTTACGCCGAGACTAACGATTCATAAGGGCTTGGCCGCTGGTTTTGATATCGGTGCCAGTGTGGGTAGCGTCTCTGGGAGCGGCATTCAGACGCTGGGCGGGATGATGCGTTATCAATTGGTTGCGCCGGGACTGGTGCTACCCGGTGCGACTATTCGTCTCAGCGGAAATCGCGAAATTGGCTCTTCAAGTGTGACGGTGCGCTCGCGCGGCGTTGATTTGGTTGTCGCCAAGCCGCTTGTATTCATCACGCCCTATGCGGGTATTGGCACTATTCGTACAGAAACCTCCGCGCCCGGAACCATTTTGTCCTCGGTCAGCACCAATCAAACACGCGCATTTGTTGGTTTTGATTCGCGTCTTGCCTTCGCCACTTTTTCCGCAGAAGTCGAAAAACTTGCCAATACCACCACCATTTCAAGCAAAATCGGCTTTCGATTTTAGTCACGCTTAATCCAACCCGCGGTTAACCAAAAGCGAAAAAGCCTTGAGCAAATTAATCGAAGCCCTTAAACGCGCTGAGCAATTGCGAAAACAAAAGCGCGAACAGGATGAAGCGCTAAAGGCCGCACAAGTTTCTGCGGGCGACGCATCGACCCTTGCGCCAATCAGCATTGAAGCTGCGCTGTTGGCAGAAGAAGTGCGAATGGCCGCGAAGGTTGTGCACGATATATACGAGGCAGAAAAACATAAAAAAACGGCCTTGAATGAAGAAGCCGCAAATGCCAACGTAGAGACCGAGGCAAGCGTCGCCAAACAGCAAGCGGAAGAAAAGTTGGCTGAAGAAGTGCGCGCCCGGCAAGTTGCCGAGAAAAATGCGCAAATTGCTGCTGGTACCAGGCAACAAGCGGACCGCGCCGCCATGGCAGCGGCAAAGGCGCGTCAAGACGAAGAAAGTAAATTGGCAAACGCGGCGAAAATGCGGGCGGATGCAGACGAACAGGCGCGATTAATCGCAGTACAAAGGGTTGAGGCAGAGACGAGGGCGTCGGCAGCAAAAGCGGAGCATCAGGCAGCCGAAATTGCGGCAAAAACCAACGCTGCGGCGCGCCTTGAGGCGGAGAAAAATCTGGCGACGCTACAACAACAAAAACAGCGGGCCGAACAAGATCAAGAAATTGCCCAGCGGGCCAATGATGCAGCTGCACGCGAGCTTGCAGATGAATTTGCGCAGAAGGAAAACGAAGAACAAGAGCTGGTCAAGGCGATCGAAAGCCGGGCCGCGGAGACTCAGCAGGCGGCAGCGGACGCCGCCAAACGAATGCAAAAATTGCGTAAAGATTCCGCACATAGACTGACGGAATTACAACAGCAAAAACAACGTGTTGAACAGGATGCCGCCGCGTCACAAAAGGCACGCGAAGCAGCAGAGCGTGGCCTAGCCGGGGAGGTCGCGCGTAAAGAAACGGCGGACAAAAATTTAATTGCTGCCGCAGAGGCGCGCGCACACGAGGAGGCGGAAAAGGCGGAGGAGGCATTCAGGCAGATGCAAGTGATGCGTGCTGAGGTCGAACGTAAAACCGCCGATATCACCAATGCAAAAATCGCCGGTGACCGCGCGTTGCTCGCCACCATTGCCGAGCGGGAGCGGTTGGAACAAGCGTCAATGGATGCGGCATTGGCCGCAGAAACCGCGGCGCACGCCGGCATGGAAGAGTTGCACCAACGGGCCAAAGTAGAAACGGCACGTTTAACGGCCTCCGCAGCACAACGCGTCAAGGCGGAACAAGCGCGATTGGCGGCCCTGGACGAACTTAAACTAGAACGACTCGCGTTAGAAAAGGACGCCGCTGCTGCACAGTCTGCCCGCGCGTCTGCCGAGGCGAAGGTCGCCAATGAAATTCAAATGCGTCAAGCAGCGGAAGAAAGTGCACGGCAAGCGGCGAAGTTAAAAAAAGACTCGGAAGAAAAGCTCGTCAGACTGGCGAAAGAGCGCGAACAGGCGGAAATTGCTGCTAAGGCGGCGGCAGTTGAAGCGGAAGCCGTCGCACACAAAGCCGCTGCGGAATTCGAAGCGGCGTCTAAAGTAGAGACCGAGAAATTAAAAAGTGCGCTCGACCACAAAGTGGATGCCGAAAAGGCCAGACACGACTCTCTAGAGGCATTAAGAACGCGGCGCTTGGCGGAAGAAAAAGCAGCCGAGCAGGCGAAAGCGGTACGGCTGGCGGCGTCGACAAAAGTGGACGCGGAAACCTCCAAACGTATTGCTTTCGAAGAGCAGGCGTTTGCATTGGCAAAAGAGCGTAAACAAGCTGAGCAACAATTGACTCAGGAAGCCAATGCGCGTTTGGCTGCAGAGGAGATTGCCAAAAACGAGGCGATTGCCCTGCAGGCGACCGAGCGCGAGGCAATCGTGCGGGCAAAACTAGCGGCAGAGGAAAATAATCGGAAATTGGTGGCCCTTAAAGCCGAAACTGACGCAGCCAAGTCCGCCGTTGCAGAGCGCCGTTCTAGCCT
>JAYTBF010000347.1:0-2819 GCA_043737175.1 Burkholderiales bacterium | reverse complement strand
GGCGTTGCTGCCGCAGGCGTTGCCGCTGCAGGCGTCGTTTGTGCATAGGTATCGGGCACCATCGTTAAACCAAAAACGACCAACACCGCAGCAACGTGAAGGATTTGCGTCATGGTGATCTCCCGTGCATGTATCTCGAAGTTGATAAAGGCGTAGCGCAAAAACTTATGCTGTCACCACTCGAATCGTTTTCGCAAATGTGGGCGCACGCCGCGCTTTGCTCGCCTGCTCATACGCATAAGCCATGGCAATCAACTGTGGCTCACTCCAGGCGGTGCCGACAAATGAAATCCCACACGGCAACCCCTGGACAAACCCGGCCGGCACGGTGATGTGTGGATAACCGGCAACCGCCGCAGGTGAGGAAAATCCGCCACCGGAAAAATCACCGCGCACAAAGTCGGTCAACCAGGCGGGACTGCCGCTGGGTGCCACCAATGCGTCGAGTTTGTTTTCAGTCAGGGCCTTATCGATGCCTTCACCGCGTGAAAACTTTTGATTGTTTGCCAGCGCGTCCAAATACTCTTTGCTGTCGAGGCCTCCTTTGGCGACGGCACGAACCATATGCTCCTGGGCGAAATGCGGCATAACACGATCGCTGTTTTTTTCGTTGAAGGTGACAATATCGGCCAACGATTTTAACGGCGAGGTCGGTGCAAATTCAGCAAGATAGTCCGCCATGCCCGCCTTGAATTCCGTCAACAGCACTTCATATTCACTCGCGCCATATTTGTTGGCGTTGGGCAATTCGGCAACCTCAACCAGTGTGGCGCCTTGTGCGGTCAACACCTCCAGCGCTTTTTCAATTACCGCCGAAACCAGATCGTTGCGCCCGCCAAACTGGCTGCGCACCACACCGATGCGTTTGCCCTTTAATCCATCACGATTCAAAAATCGCGTGTAGTCGGTCGCTTTGGCATCCGCGTCTTTGGTTGCGTCGTCGCGCGCATCGGTCGCGGCCAACACTGTTAACAAGGCAGCGGCGTCTGCCACCGAGCGGGTCATCGGCCCGGCGGTGTCTTGCGAATGTGCAATCGGGATGATGCCGTTACGACTGACCAAACCCAGCGTCGGTTTGAAGCCGACAATGCCATTGATCGACGACGGCGAAATAATCGAGCCATCGGTTTCGGTGCCTACTGCCAGCGTGGCAAAACTGGCGGCAACGGCCGCACCCGAACCGGAACTCGAACCACTGGTATTACGATCCAGCGCGTGCGGATTTTTGGTCAAGCCGCCGCGCGAGCTCCATCCGGAAGTTGAGCGGGTCGAACGGAAATTGGCCCACTCAGACAAATTGGTTTTGCCGATGATGACTGCTCCCGCGTCACGCAGGCGGCTGACAATAAAAGCGTCGCGCGGTGGCCGGGCACCCAACAAGGCAAGTGAGCCTGCTGTGGTCTGCATCAGGTCTGCCGTGGCGATATTGTCTTTGAGCAACACCGGAATACCGTGCAACGGCCCGCGCACCTTACCCGCTTTACGCTCGCGATCACGTTCACGCGCAATCTCCAGCGCGTCTGGATTTAATTCGATGACCGAATTAATATGCGGTCCACTTTTGTCATACGCCTTGATACGCGCCAGATAACCACGCACCAGCGCCTGGCTGGTGGTGAGGCCTGAATACATTGCTGCTTGTTGTTCCGCCACGCCGCTCTCGGCCAGGTCGGCCGTGCTGGTTGTTGAAGTTGCCGCCATGACCCGATCCCCCCAAAATATTGCCGTACCCACCGTAGCGGTGGCACCAATCGTACCCATCGCGCCCGACGCTTGTAAAAAACGGCGTCTGTTGACTGACTTCACAGCGTTCACAACGTAACGGTCCTACGCACTACACCAGCCTTGTCGTGGCGCGCAACAATTTTCACTTCGCCACGGCCTTTAATCACCCACTCTGCCACCACCCGGTCGGCAGTTGGCGTGGTGTCGGTCCAAAAACTCATCAAGGTATGTTTGTAGGCGCGGCCTTCCAATTCGCCCAACATTTCCCGTGACTCGCCGGCGATCAGCTCACCACCGGCCGGCAATGTGATCTCCGCAATGACACCGCGCGACTGACCGCGCGCCAACGCGCGTTTGGAAACATAACTCGGCAGGTAACCGGTGTTTTGCAACACCACTTTGATGCAATGGGTGTCGTCACTGATTTTTTGCGTCACCACTTCGACCAATTCCAATTTTGGCGAGATCATGGTGTTGTAGAGCAACCAGTCCGGAAATTTTGCGACTTCTTTTTCGAGAAACTGTGGCGGTGGATTGCGGAAGGCATAAATTTTGTCCCAGCCGCCAATTTCGATCGCGCCCAATTGTGGGTGATCAAATTTTTGCCATTCAATGTAACCTTTGCCTTCAAGCGCCTTATCGGACCAGGCCAACATTTTTAAATCATCCTCGATCGGGTGCGAGCGGAACCAGTCGATGTATTTGTAATCGGTGATGCCGGCTTCACGCATCGGACACCAGATTTCGATGGTCCACTCGTACAGTCCGAGGTGATCGTAAATCCAGTCAAAGGTACCGGAGATGACATCCTTGGGGTGATAACGGAACTCGTGATAAACACTGATCGCCGGGTAACCGGTGAGTTCAGCACCCTTCTCGCCCTGCTTTTGATAGGCCCACAAATCTTCCGCTGGCATATCGTCATCCGGCAAAGTTGAAAACGGCCGTAACAACACACCGCTCCAGGTATGGAATGACAAACCGCCACAGATGTTGTTGTGGTGCGTGATGAAATGCACCACCGCGCGAACTTCCGGTTCAGATGTCGGGTACGGTCCTGCGCCGAGTTGTTCAAACTCTTGCCGCCAACCGGA
>JAYTBF010000346.1:0-6967 GCA_043737175.1 Burkholderiales bacterium | reverse complement strand
TCACCGCGGCGCTGCTGGCGCGCGGGCTGGCACCCGAACGTCTGGTGTTGATCGAAAAAGATCCCGCCCTGTGGCGTCTCCTCAGGCTGCGCTTCCCGGATGTCACCGTGCTGCGGGGCGACGCCGCCGGACTCGCCGGACTGCTGTCCGGAGCCGCCATCGCGCGCCCCGGCACCGTGGTGTCCGGACTGCCTCTGCTGAGCATGACATACCGCCAGCGCCTGCGGGTGCTGGCATGCAGCGTCGCCTGCCTCGACAGCAATGGCACGCTGATGCAATTCACCTACTCGCCTTGGCCGCCGATTTCAGTGGCGCTGGGGGCGGCCTTGGGCGTGACCGGCACGCGTGCCGCCCTCGTTGTCTGGAATCTGCCGCCGGCAGCGGTCTGGCGATACACACGACTGCCTGGGATGCAGCCACATTCAAACCAAGGCGGCACAAGTATGTGACAACGAGTATGTGTTTTTTCGCGGGTGTTTCAGCTAGAATTGGCGACAGCATCGCGTGGCACTACGCAATTTGGTATTTTTGCGTGATTCGATGGACTCTGACGAAGCGCACTGCCAGACAACGCACCGCCTGACAAACCAAAAAACAAATAAAACCATCCGGTCACATGAATTTGATAAATTTTCACAATGAATATTAGTCGACCCGCCAGGATCGGCAAGTATGAAATCTTATCCGAGCTGGGACGCGGCGCGACGGCAGTCGTGTATTTGGCCGAAGACACATTCAACGATCGCAAGGTTGCCATCAAAGTCCAGATCAAGGACGAATCGGCCGGGCCGGAAGAATCCCGCCGTTTTGAAAAATTGTTCCTGAATGAAGCCGCCATGGTCGGCAAACTGTCACACCCGAATATCGTCGCCGTATTCGACGCCGTGGTGGAAGGTGATCAGCAGTACATTGTGATGGAATATGTTGGCGGTGGCTGCCTCAAAAAATTCTGCACCGAGACCAATCTGCTGCCAGTGCGCCAAGCGGTATTGGTTATTTTTAAAATTTGTCGGGCACTCGATTACGCGTTTCAAAATGGCGTCATTCATCGCGACATTAAAGCCACCAACATCCTGCTGTCGGATCGTGAAGAAATCAAGATTTCCGACTTCGGCACCGCGCAGATTTCACATTCCACACACACTCAGATTGACGGCTTTGTCGGCTCGCCCGCCTATATGGCACCCGAGCAAATTAACGAAGAACCGCCGTCCGCTCAAACCGATATTTATTCGCTCGGTGTGACCATGTATGAGTTGTTGACCGGCCGGCTGCCGTATCAAGCATCCAACTCGGTCGCCATGATCAATAAAATTCTCAATGAAGATCCCATCCCCATTGAGTCGATCCGCCCTGACCTGCCGTCTGAGTTGGTGACCATTGTCAAGATGGCGATGGCCAAAGACCCCGCCAATCGTTACCCGGCGTGGTACGCGATGGCACGTGATCTCGCCGACACGTTCCCACAACTGGAGAAATTTTCGTTCGAAATTTCTTCAGCGGAAAAATTCAATGCCTTGCGTAAGCTGGAGTTTTTTAAGGACTTCCGCGATTCCGAATTATGGGAAGTATTGCGCGGAGCCATTTGGGAAAACCACGGTCGCGAGGAAAGTTTGTTGTTGGAGGGCGATGTCGGCCATGCGTTTTTCATTATCGTGGCCGGTCAGGTCAAGGTCATGAAGGACGGCAAATTGCTCAATGTATTAAAGGAAGGCGATTGTTTTGGTGAGATGGCGTATTTGTCCGGTGACCGAGCCCGTCGCACCGCCACCATTACCGCCGTTTCCGAAGTGCAATTATTAAAAATTCAGGACGTTCAACTTGAACAGCTTTCTGACGCCTGCCAATTGCGCTTTAATCGTGTGTTCCTGCGCACGCTGATTGATCGTTTGACCTGGACTTCCGAAGTGTTGGCGCAAGTCAAACAGTCCTAATGAAGTAGGTCCCAACCCGCCTGTCTGGCGGCGTTGATCGTTGTAAAACGACCACTTTACGAGCGAGAAAAAAATAATCCTCTTGATTGGTGCGCTTTTCCACGTCATTTTGCCGCGAAACCCGCGTATTAACTGGCGTTTTGTACCAACAAAATTGTCAAACATGACCTGAGTAACTGGTAGTAAACTGGTACTAGCACCGGCTGCCAGACCGCGCACTCTATCGGCAAGGACTTGACCGCGTGCACACCAGAAATTTTTTTGCCAGGAGGTTCACGATGAAGGTCAAGCCGTTGGTTGCTGCAGTTGCATTATCGATTTCAGGTGCGAGTTTGTTGTTTGTTTCCACCCACTCGCCCGCGCAAACTCCCGCCCAAGGGAGCTTGACACCATCAGAGGCAAAAGCCGCCGAACAAAAAAAGCAAGTTGAAGCCAAAAAAGCTGCCGATGCCAAGGCTGCTCAGGCAGCTCAGGCAGCTCAGGCAGCTCAGGCAAAAATTGAAACAATTGTTGTAACGGGAATTCGTGCGTCGTTGGAAAAATCACTCGATGTCAAACGTGACGCCGGTGCCAACGTCGAAGTAATCACCGCCGAAGACGTCGGCAAAATGCCGGATAAAAATCTCGCCGACTCGTTGCAGCGTCTGGCGGGTGTTGCGGTCCGTACCGATTATGATGAGGCCGAAAAAGTCTCGATTCGCGGCACCAACCCGGATATGAGTCTGATCCTGTTCAACGGCCACACGGTCAGCGGTGGTGATTGGTATGTGACCGATCAATTCTCCAGCAGCCGCAGCTCCAGCTTGTCGCTCATGCCCTCGTCGGTGTTGAACCAGGCGCAGGTCTATAAAACGTCACAAGCCAATATTGTGGACGGCGGCCTGGCGGGCACCATCAACGTCACCACCCGCAAACCATTGGACGAGAAAAACGGTTTTGGTGGTGTCGTCAACCTCGGCGGCGTGTATTCGGATTTGCCGGATAAATGGTCGCACCAGCTCAACGCAAGTTTGAATTGGAAAAATGAGGCAAACACACTCGGTTTTATTGGCCAGGTGTTTTCTGAAAAACGATTTATGCGACGCGACTCGATCTCGCGGTTTGCCTATGGCGTGAATAGCGGCTGGGGCGAAATCAATACCACGACCATGCTTGGCATTACCGACGCTTCGCTGGCCGGCACAGGGCTGCGTGCGGCGGATCTGAACGGGGTGCGCATGCCGGGCAGCATGAGCTCGGAGTTTGTTGAAAGCGTGCGTGATCGCAAAGGCGGCATGTTTGCCGCTCAATGGCGGCCGACAGCGAGTTTGGATTTCACCGTCACCGGCTTTCAATCCGAAATGGGTGCCAACAATTACGGTCGCCTGACGTCCGGTGCCATGTACAGCATGTTGCTTGGCTTCGGCGACCCAACGGGCGGAGCCACCCCGAATAGCTCCAATGGCCGCCGCGTTTATGCACAGATTCGTAATCCGGTGATCATTAATACCGTCAGCAACTATGGCTTCCCGCTGCGGGTATTGCAAAGTGCCGATATCGTTTATCCAGACGGCACCACACCACAATATATCGGCAACTCGGAAGGCTTCTACCGTGATGGGGCGCGTGCCACCAGCGGTTTTATCGATCTCGATGCCAAGTGGCGGGTGAATGATCAATTGCAGCTTAAGGGAATGATCAGCACCACCAAAGGCGAAGGCGAAACCCGGCTCGATCAGGGAGCCACGTTTGCCCGTTATGGCACCGGGGTCACCTATCGTCTGGGGGATTTGCACGACGCGCCGTTTGCACGCTATTTTAATTCAGGCACCAATCAGCCTGGCCTGAATGCGGATGGCACCGGTTATCGACTGGTGAGTTATGGCGCGGCAGGCAATGTGACCATCGACAAAGAAACCAGCTATGCGGTGGATGCGACCTATCACATCATGAGTGGCATCCTGACCACACTCGAAGCCGGCTATCGTTTTGCCGACCACGACCGTGATGCAACACGCTCGGGTCCAATGCGTCGCTCGTCAACCCTGCCGACGCCACCCGGCACCGGCTACACCAGCTACCCGGCCAATTTTGGCAACGGCCTCGGCGGCAACGGCTGGGACAACAGCGGGTTTTTCCTGACACCAGAAACGCTGCGCGCATTTATTGCCAGCCAATTAAAACCGACCAGCGCGGCATTTGAACGACGGGTACTGAGTGAAATCGATTTGCGTGAACGGCAGACATCCGTCTATCTCATGCAAAACCTGGACGGCGATAAATGGTCGGGCAATGTTGGGCTGCGATTTGTGCAAACCAAAGTTAATGCACAAATCGTCAATCCGGTGCCGGCTGGCCGTTGCACACTGATAGAGCCTGGTGCCCCCGTGGTACCGTGCGCCGCCTATCCAACCGCCATCAATACTGCCGCCAGTTCACCGCTGATTTATTACGATAATGTTGCGTTTAACCCGTTGGCTGGGACAATCTATTACAAGGTCGCGACCGAACGTGTCTTTAACGACCTGTTGCCAAGCTTGAACCTGCGCTTCGAATTGGCACCGAAATGGATTGCCCGTTTTGGTGCCAGCCAAACAGTGGGCCGCCAGAACTATAACGCCTATGGTTCCGGCTTCGGCACACCAAGCTGCACTGCGGCGGGCTGTACGGTAACAGGCCCGAACCCCAACCTGAAGCCACTGTCGGCACGTAATGTCGACCTGTCCCTCGGCTGGTACTTTGCACGCCGCTCGTTGGCGATGATCAATATCTATCAATCCAAAATTGAAGGTTACACAAAGACCGGCGCCATTCGCCAAGGGGAAACCATCGATTTGCTTGACCCGACGGATAACGTCATCAAGCCGTTTTTTATCAATTCGTCGTCACAACAGCGCGCGCGCATTGATGGTGTTGAGTTGATTTTTGAACGCCCGCTCATATGGGGCTTTGGCGTGACCACCAACTTGAGCTCGGCACGCACCCGCGTGGAAGACGGTCGGCCAATGATTGGTGCCTCCAATAAAGCAGCCAATGTCGGCCTTTATTTTGAAGACGACAAAATGAGCGCCCGACTGGTCTATAACTATCGTGACAAATACGTTGCCAGCACGACTGCCCCGGCACCCACTGCCAACAGCCAATCCACCAGCACCATTCTGGGCGTCGTACAACCAACGGCATTATTCTGGGCGGCGCCGGTATCCAACGTCGCGCTGTCGATCAACTACAGCCTCACCAAGGACTTGCGTCTCGCCTTTGATGTGACCAATCTGCTCAACCCGACCCGCGCGCAATATCGCTACTCGGTGGAAGAACAACAAAAGCTTGATGTGTCCGGACGGCAGTATTATCTGGCGTTGCGCTACCAATTTTAATTTGCAGGCGCAGCACAAACGACCAACCATTGTCGTAATAAAAAAGCGGCACAACAAATTTTGTTGTGCCGCTTTTTTTACCGCATTTGCCAACAAGGCGGGGCCGACCCGTGAAATATGCAGGTTAAGGTTTGACAATCAGACAAACCGCCTCGGCGGCAATGCCTTCGCCGCGCCCGGCAAAACCCAATTTTTCGGTGGTGGTGGCTTTGACATTCACACAGCCGGCATCGAGCTTTGTATCGGCGGCGATATTGGCGACCATCGCGGCAATATGCGGTGCCATGCGTGGTGCCTCGGCGATGATGGTGGCATCGATATTGCCAACAACAAATCCTTTTTCAACCAGCAAAGCCACCACCTGTCGCAACAGATTACGGCTATCAATGCCCTGATATCGTGTATCGCTATCCGGAAAATGTTTGCCAATATCACCCAGCGCGGCCGCACCGAGTAAGGCATCACAAATCGCATGTAACAAGACATCGGCATCGGAGTGCCCCAGCAGGCCGCGATCATGGTCGATTTCAACGCCGCCAATCACACAGCGCCGTCCCGGTACCAGTTGATGGACATCAAAGCCGTGGCCAATTCTGAAATTTGTCGATCCGCTGTTGGTTGGCACTGATTTTCCTTGGTTGTGTATTATTTCGACGAGGTCCACACCGTATGGTGGAGACGGTTAAGGTCGCAACAGAACTTCCGCAATTTTGACATCACTGGCGTAGGTCACTTTGATGTTGCTGCTGTCGCCCGTCACCAGTTTTGCGGCGTAACCCAATGCTTCAATCGCCTCGGCTTCATCGGTGGCATTGGGCATGGCGGCGAGCGCCTCACATAACATCCCATATCGAAATATTTGCGGGGTTTGTGCGCGCCATAAATGATCACGCGGTACGGTTCGCTCGACCCTTTGATCCGCGGTCGCCTGTTTGAGCGTATCGGCAACCGGCAACGCCAATAAGCCGCCAATTTTATCGTCGGCCACCGCATCAAGCAGGCGTTCAATCAATTCAGGTTGAATACACGGACGGGCGGCATCATGCACCATTACCCAATCATCCGCCGCCAACACAGCAGACAACGTACGTAATCCATTCAAAACACTTTCGCCGCGAGTGGCACCGCCAACCCGCGCCACCAAAATTTGGTCGTGCCATTGGCCGCCATGGCGCAGAAATAAGTCATCCCACAGTTTGTCGTCAGCGGCAATCACCACCACAATCTTATTGATGCGTGGCACCGTCAACAACGCCGCCAAAGTATGAAATATTAACGGCCGCCCGTTCAGTTCCAGGTACTGCTTGGGCAACAGCGCACCCAAGCGGGCTCCGCTACCGGCGGCGGGAATAATGGTTACGATCTGATTCACGTTTTATTGAGCCTATGTGCCTGATTTTTGACCATTTATTATGGCATCGCATTGACGGATACAACCGACTAAACTAGCAGAATGAAAGCGCGTATTGCCTTATTTATTGCAATTGCCGCCATAGCCACGGTAATGTTTGTCGGCTTGGGCATACGCAAATCCGACTTCGCCCCCAATTGGCTGGCTGCGCCGCTCGGCGCACCGCGCGTATCGGGTGAGTTGGTGGTGCTGACGGTGCGCGGCCCAACCACCACACAATTTCAAAATAGGTCCGGCGACCGTGCGCTGGCTGGTGGAACATTGGG
>JAYTBF010000345.1:0-2828 GCA_043737175.1 Burkholderiales bacterium | reverse complement strand
ATGGCGTATTGGTAGTGGATTACCCGCCGGAAGAGAGTGCGGCGTTTCTAAAAGTAATGGATGCGCAAGGGCTGGATACCATTTATTTATTGAGTCCGACATCATCTGCAGAACGCATTAAACTGGTTGCAGGATGTGCCCGCGGTTACGTTTATTACGTGTCGCTGAAAGGTGTGACGGGCGCGGGCAATATCGACGTTGTTGAGGTGGCGAAAAAAATCGCCGAAATCAAGTCGATGATTCACATTCCCGTTGGTGTCGGTTTTGGGATTCGTGATGGACAAACGGCGCGAAAAATTTCTGAATTTGCCGACGCTGTGGTGATCGGTTCGCGTATTGTGCAGGAATTGGAAACGTCCGCCGCAGATCAGGTATTGGCAAACGTGCACACACTGGTTGCAGGTTTTCGTGCTGCGATGGATGAAGGGGAATAAACATGTCATGGTTTCGAAAATTACTGCCGCCCAAAATAAAGTCTGGTGTGGCCGCACCCAAAAAAGCGGTTCCGGAAGGCCTCTGGAGCAAGTGCCCCGCCTGTCAGTCAACACTTTATTTCACCGACCTTGAAAACAATCTGCATGTCTGTCCCAAGTGTGCACATCACAATCGATTGTCGGCGCGCGCCAGACTGGATATGTTTTTTGACGCCGATGGACGCGCAGAAATCGGCTCTGAAATTGTCCCGGTTGACTCGCTTAAATTTAAAGACAGCAAAAAATACATCGACCGGCTGACCGATGCAGAAACCAATACCGGTGAAACCGATGCGCTGGTGGTCATGCAAGGCACGGTCAATGGTGTCGAAATGATTGCGGCGTGTTTTGAGTTTAATTTTCTGGGCGGTTCGATGGGCTCCGTGGTCGGCGAACGGTTTGCCCGCGCGGTGGAAGCCTGCCATGATGAATCGTTGCCGTTTGTGTGTTTCACCGCGTCCGGTGGGGCGCGTATGCAGGAGGGTTTGTTGTCATTAATGCAAATGGCAAAAACCACTGCCTCACTGCATCAACTCTCGAAGTCCAGATTGCCATTTATTTCGGTATTGACCGATCCGACCATGGGTGGAGTTTCGGCCAGTTTCGCCATGCTCGGTGATGTGGTGATCGCCGAGCCGGGCGCATTGATTGGCTTTGCCGGCCCGCGGGTGATCGAGCAGACGGTGCGTGAAACCCTGCCGGATGGTTTTCAGCGCGCCGAATTTTTGCTCGAAAAAGGCGCTATTGACATGATTGTTGACCGCCGCGAAATGCGCACACGCATTGCCTCGCTGGTAACGTTATTACAACGCGAGCCTGCGCCAGAGTTGGCCGCACAGGCGGGATAAAGCGAACAGGTAAAACAGAATATTTTTCATCCTTGGTGGGCGCAGCTTTAGTCGGTAAAACTCTTTGAGTGGCGCGCATTTTCAGGCAAAACTGGCTGAAACATGGCGCTGCTGTTGGTGCCGTCAACTTGTCTGGTTATTGGTTGATCGACGATTGGCAATCAATTTTGTTGTTTAGGTCATCCACTATCACTCATTGTCGCCCACAGATTTAGCCGTGACCGCCCCTACCCCGCAAACACTTGATGACTGGCTGGAATACATCGGCCGCCAGCACTCCGCCGAAATTGTTATGGGCCTGGATCGGGTTCGACATGTGTGGCAACGGATGGCGAATGGTAATGGTCCGCCGCAGGCGCCAATCAATATTGTGGTCGGTGGCACCAACGGCAAGGGCTCGACCTGTGCGATGCTCGAATCCATCTTGCACCTTGCCGGCTATAAAACAGGGTTTTATTCGTCGCCACATTTACTGCGTTATAACGAGCGGGTGCGTATTGGCCGGCAAGAGGCGAGCGACGATTTGTTGATCCAATCGTTCGCGGCTGTTGAAGCCGCCTGTCGTCAGGTGCCGGTTGTGGCCCTGACCTATTTTGAATACGCGACATTGTCGGCGTTCTGGTGTTTTGCCAATCAGCAGGTGGATGTGGCAATTCTCGAAGTGGGCATGGGTGGCCGCTTGGACGCGGTTAATTTGATTGATGGTGACGTTAGTATCGTAGTGTCGGTTGATCTCGACCATCAGCAATTTCTGGGGGACACCATCGACAAAATTGGTTGGGAAAAAGCGCACATTTTTCGACCCAATCGCGCGGCGATTTTTGCAGATCCCACCATTCCAAAAAGTGTGATTGATCACGCTTTTACCATTGGTGCGCCGTTACATATTCTGGGCCGCGAGTTTCAGTATTCAGTGTTTGAAACGCAGTGGCAGTGGCAGGGCGTGATCATGGGCAAACCAAGTGCGCGTCATTCGTTACCGGCGCCGGCAATGCGCGGTTTGTACCAATTAAAAAACGCCTCGGCGGCACTGGCGGCGCTCGCCGCCTTGGCGGATCGATTGCCGGTTTCACAAACACATATCAAACGCGGTCTGCTTGAGGTCGACTGGCCGGGTCGTATGCAGGTACTGCCTGGTCGCCCTTGTGTGGTGCTCGATGTTGCCCACAACCCCCACGCGGCGCGCGCGTTGGCGGATGCGCTGGGTACGATGGGTTACTTCGAAAATACCTACGCGGTATTTGGCATGCTCAAAGACAAGGACATCGATGCTGTCATTGCGGTGATGAAGGATCGCATTGACCATTGGTTTATCGCCGGACTGGGCGGCGCGCGCGGAGCCGATGTGGAAGACCTGGCGGTCAGGTTGAATCAGCAGGGGCTTGACGGTCGATATTCACGACATATTTCGATTGCAGCCGCCTATGCCGCGGCGCGGGCCAAGGCGACCGACAATGATAGAATTTTGGGGTTTGGTTCGTTCTACACGGTTGCCGAGTTGTTGCAA
>JAYTBF010000344.1:0-6986 GCA_043737175.1 Burkholderiales bacterium | reverse complement strand
ACAATGTCGATGCTTGCATTAATCCATCCCCCTCCCAACCTCCCCCTTGAAGGGGGAGGAGTGTCGTGCCATCGCGAACCGTCCCCATTCCCTGCCATTCAAAGGGCGGGAGTGTCGTGCGATCACCAACTGCTCCCCTCCCCTTCAAGGGGAGGGCCAGGGTGGGGATGGGACAATCACACTTACCATCAAAAATGAAACATCAAAACAACCGCATCGCGTTTGCCGAACATAGACGCACATTGCGAA
Organism: Burkholderiales bacterium; assembly: GCA_043737175.1. Classification (GTDB taxonomy): domain Bacteria; phylum Pseudomonadota; class Gammaproteobacteria; order Burkholderiales; family Usitatibacteraceae; genus UKL13-2. The sequence goes on along the minus strand of JAYTBF010000344.1, from coordinate 6,737 downwards.
ACGAAAGTACCGATGTCGAAAGAATCGTTTGGCAGCATTTACGTGGTCGTCAGCTATTGGGCGCAAAATTTCGGCGACAGCATGTTGTAGAAAATTACATCGTTGACTTCGTATCATTCGACGTAATGCTCGTCATTGAGCTGGATGGCAGTCAACATATCGGACAAATCGGGTACGACAAGCAACGTGACCATCTGTTGGAATCCGTAGGCTTCAAAGTTCTTCGCTTCTGGAATTCTGAAATTACGACCAACCTGAGTGGCGTATTGGAATCAATACATACTGCAATAGGAAAGCGTGTACAACCATCGTGAATAGAGCCCAACCTCAAATCAAAATCGCCGCGACCTATATGCGCGGCGGCACCAGCAAGGGTGTATTTTTTACGCTGACTGATTTGCCAGCAGCCGCACAAGTGCCCGGTGCGGCGCGTGACCAATTGTTGTTGCGCGTCATTGGTAGCCCCGACCCCTACGGCAAACAAATCGACGGCATGGGGGCGGCCACCTCCAGCACCAGCAAAACCGTCATCTTGTCGAAAAGTACACGTGCCGATCACGATGTCGACTATTTGTTTGGTCAGGTGTCGATCGATCAGCCGTTTGTCGACTGGAGTGGCAATTGCGGCAATCTTTCAGCTGCCGTCGGCCCCTACGCAATCAGCCATGGCTTGGTGGAAACCAACCGCATTCCAAAAAATGGTGTGGCGGTGGTGCGCATCTGGCAGGCCAATATTCGTAAAACCATTATTTCGCATGTGCCGATCACCGATGGTCAGGTACAGGAAACCGGTGACTTTGAATTGGATGGGGTCACCTTTCCAGCGGCTGAAATTCAGTTGGAGTTTATGGATCCATCGGCAGACGAACCCGGTGCCGAAGGTGCCATGTTTCCAACCGGCAACTTGGTGGATGATCTCGATGTACCTGGCGTCGGTGTACTCAAAGCAACCATGATCAACGCCGGCATCCCGACTATATTTGTCAATGCCGAAGCGATCGGTTATACCGGTTGTGAATTGCAAGATGCCATCAACAGTGATGCCAAAGCGCTGGCCAAATTTGAGACCATTCGTGCCGCGGGTGCCATCAAAATGGGGCTGATCAAACACGTCGCTGAAGCCGCCAAACGCCAACACACACCTAAAATCGCCTTTGTCGCCCAACCCGCCGACTACGTCTCGTCGAGTGGCAAAGCAGTCGCCGCCGGCGATATCGATTTAGTGGTTCGCGCCATGTCAATGGGCAAATTGCATCACGCCATGATGGGCACGGCGGCCGTGGCCATTGGTGCAGCGGCGGCCATACCGGGTACGCTGGTCAATCTGGCCGCGGGCGGACAAGACCGAAAAGTGGTTCGATTTGGTCATCCATCCGGCACCCTGCGCGTCGGTGCCGAGGCGTCGCTCGTCGATGGGGATTGGAAAGTGACCAAGGCCATCATGAGCCGCAGCGCGCGGATATTGATGGAAGGTGTGGTTCACGTGCCCGATTCCCCCGGTTGAAAATTGCCGGTCATTTGCCGACAAAGGCATTAAAATCAGGGTTCTAATTGAAATCCTGACAAGACAACCTGACAGCGCGTCCCGACAGCGCGTCCTGACAGCGGCCCAGTGGTTAACATGACCAGGCCATTAAAGGGTTGCCAGAATATGCCGAAAACACCACATCAAACTTTGATATCCACAACAACCAAAAAAAGCTAAACCGCCCTTCACAACTTTATCGCCATTTGGCGCACCTGTCGCCCGCCAACCCGGTTTTAAATCTGTCGCGACAGAATTTGCACAAAAAAACAAATCGAGGACTTTTTATGTCACACAATACACTCAACACTTTGCAACCGTTTTCATTGGCATCCGGCAAAAAAAGCCAGTTTTATTCGCTGCCGGAACTCGCCAAAACCTATCCGAATGTCGCCAAGCTGCCGATTTCCATTCGCATTGTGCTCGAGGCGGTGCTGCGTAATGTTGACGGCAAAAAAGTTACCGAAGAACACGTCAATCAACTCGCCAATTGGCAACCGAACGACGCACGCAGCAATGAAATTCCATTTATTGTTGCGCGGGTGGTATTGCAAGACTTCACTGGAATCCCGCTATTGGCCGATCTGGCCGCCATGCGTGGTGTGGTTAATCGTATGGGCAAGGACCCAAAAATGATCGAGCCACTGGTGCCGGTTGATCTTGTAGTTGATCACTCGGTGCAGGTCGACAGCTATGGCAAGGCGGAGTCGCTTGATCTGAACATGAAACTTGAGTTCCAGCGAAACGTTGAGCGTTATCAATTTATGAAATGGGGCATGCAGGCGTTTGACACATTTAAAGTTGTGCCACCGGGCGTCGGTATTGTTCATCAAGTCAATCTTGAATACCTGGCGCGTGGTGTGCATGCCAAGGGCGGTGTGCACTACCCGGACACCCTGGTTGGAACCGACTCGCATACCACTATGATTAACGGCATTGGCGTGGTGGGTTGGGGCGTCGGTGGTATTGAAGCCGAAGCCGGCATGCTCGGTCAGCCGGTGTATTTCCTGACGCCGGATGTGGTTGGCGTCAACCTCTCCGGCAAGTTACGCGAAGGGGTCACCGCCACTGATTTGGTTTTAACCGTCACCGAGTTACTACGCGCAGCCAAAGTAGTCGGCAAATTTGTCGAGTTTTTTGGTTCCGGCACTGTGTCATTGTCGTTGCCGGATCGCGCCACCATCGCCAATATGGCACCGGAATACGGTGCGACCATGGGCTTTTTCCCGATTGACGACACCACCGTGGAATATCTCAAGTCCACCGGCCGCACCAGTGATGAACTCGATGCGTTTAGCGCCTACTTCAAAGCGCAGGGCTTGTACGGCGTACCAATGAAAGGTGACTGCAACTACTCGACGACGATTGAATTTGACCTCGACTCGGTACGCACATCACTCGCCGGCCCAAAGCGCCCGCAAGATCGGATCGAGCTAGGCAAAATGAAATCGCAATTTGCTTCGTTGTTTTCCAAGCCGATTGCGGACAACGGATTTGCCAAGTCTGCCGACGACTTGACCAAACGTTTTCCAAGCAAAGAGGGCGTTGATCTTGGCTCCGGTGACGTGCTGATTGCCGCAATAACGTCTTGCACCAACACCTCCAACCCGGGCGTGTTGCTGGCGGCCGGTTTGTTGGCCGAGAAAGCCGTGGAAAAGGGCTTGAAAGTTGCGCCGCACATCAAGACCTCACTCGCCCCCGGCTCCCGGGTGGTCACCGAATATCTCACCAAGGCGGGCCTGTTAACCTACCTTGAGCAGCTTGGTTTTTATCTCGCCGGTTACGGCTGCACCACTTGTATTGGTAACGCCGGCGACTTGACGCCTGCATTTAATGAATCGATCCAAACCAATGATTTGGTGGCGGCAGCGGTGTTGTCGGGCAACCGTAATTTCGAAGCGCGTATTCACCCAAACATCCGCGCCAACTTCCTTGCTTCTCCACCATTGGTGGTGGCTTATGCGATTGCCGGCACGGTCCTCAAGGATTTGGAAAACGAGCCGCTGGGTGAGGGCACAAATGGTCCGGTCTTCTTGAAAGACATTTGGCCAACCAGCGCCGAAGTGGCCGCGGTGATGAATTTCGCCAAAGATCCGGCCACCTACCAACGCCTGTATTCGAATCTTGGTGCGGACAATAAACTTTGGCAGGATATTGTTGGTGTGGAAGGTCAAGCCTATACTTGGCCGACTTCAACGTACATCGCCGAGCCACCGTTTTTTGGCGAAGACTTTGGCATGGAAGCCGGCACACCGCACGATGTCAAAGGCGCACGCGCACTCGGCATTTTTGGCGACTCGTTAACGACCGATCACATTTCACCCGCAGGCGCGATCAAGGCGACCTCCCCGGCTGGCAAATACTTGATCGACCATAAAGTGCTCAAGCCGGACTTTAATAGTTATGGCGCACGCCGTGGCAATCATGAAGTGATGATGCGCGGCACCTTTGCCAACGTGCGTATTAAAAATCTGATGTTGCCACTCAACGCCGACAAATCGAGAATCGAAGGTGGTTTGACCCTCATGCAACCGAGTGGTGAACAGGTTTCGATTTACGACGCGGCCATGAGTTATGTAGCGGCAGGCACGCCCACCGTGGTGTTTGGTGGCGAAGAATACGGTACCGGATCGTCGCGTGACTGGGCCGCCAAAGGGACCCAATTGCTTGGCGTCAAAGCCGTCATCGCCAAGAGCTTCGAACGTATTCATCGCTCCAATTTGATTGGTATGGGTGTGTTGGCGTGCCAATTCAAGGGCAGTGATACGGTTGATTCACTCGGCCTCAAAGGTGACGAGACGTTTGACATTACCGGCATTGAAAATGGCATCACGCCACAAATGGATGTGACACTCACCATCACCGGCAAGGATGGCAGCAAGCATTCAACGGCGGTGTTGTTGCGTATTGATACGCCGATTGAAGTTGACTACTACCTGCACGGCGGCATCCTGCCGTACGTATTGCGTGAATTGATCAACAAGGCGGCATAAATCATGACGCCGCCAATTGCACGACTCATCACACTATTTTTGCTGGTGGTAGTAGGCGCAGTTGGCGGCTGTTCTGCGGACGCCAACGAAGCGCCGGCCAAGCCAAAATTTTCGGTCGGTGATACGCCGCCTGTGGATCTCGGATTATCCCGCGACAATGAAAAAATTCTGACCACGCAATATGCCGGCAAGGTGTTAGTAGTGACTTTTTGGGCGTCGTGGTGTGCGCCCTGCCGAGCAGAAATTCCGGTGCTGGAAAAAATTCAGCAATTTGCCAAAGATCGACTGCAAGTTGTGGCCGTCAATATTGAGAGCCGCGATACATTCCGCGAACTCCATCGCAAACTTGGCACCATGGCAATCAAGTTTACCAATGACGAATTAAAGCGGGCGGCTAACGCCTACGGCGTCAATGGCATTCCACATATGCTGATCATTGGCCAGGATGGCAAGATCGTCGGTGTGCATCGTGGTTACAGTGAAAAAGCGATTCCCAGACTGGCCAAAGAAATCGATCAGGCGTTGGAGCAGCAGTTTCTGCCGGTGAGTATTGAACTGCCTCCGATCAAATAAGACACCGTCGTAACCATCGTTTTACCAAACCGGGAATCATCCCCATTTGCTCAAATGTCGGCGCGCTTGCCGGTGCGCCTTTCAGCTAGCCAGTCGTTGAACCAACGGTGCATCCCGGAGTCAATCTCGCTATCAACATTTTGCGACCGCATGTCCATGACCATAATCCGCCTTACCCTGTTTCTGTGCGTCGTTTTTTTTACTCACACGCACACCGCTGCCGCTGCCGCTGCCGCTGCCGCTGCCGCTGCCGCTGCCGCTGCCGCTGCCGTTGCCGTTGCCCAATCGCCAATCGTGCCACCGGCCGATGACGTGTTGACGGTTGTCGGTGAACAACCCGGCCCGGGAATGTGGAAAGTCAGCAAAGGCAACAACGTGTTGTGGATCATGGGCACACAAACGCCACTTCAACAAAAAATGCGCTGGCGCGCCAAGGATGTCAAGACGGTAGTGGCGCAGGCACAGGAAGTGCTCTCCAACCCGTCCATAACCGTGTCAATAAAACAGATCGGTTATTTCAACGCCTTGGTCATGCTGCCCGCAGCCATGGAGGGTCGCAAAAACCCCGATAACGCCACCCTCAAGGAAATCATTCCCGCTGATGTTTATGCACGCTGGCTGCGCCTGCGGGACCGCTATGTTGACGAATTTAATACCAACGACGAATCCGCCGACATTGAACGTTGGCGGCCGGTATTTGCCGCGCAACATTTGTACTCCAAAGCCATTCAAAAATCCGGCATGACCAACGCCAATCTGGTTTGGCAGGTGATAACCGACCACGCCAAGTTACATAACGTAAAAGTCACTGCAGTCAAATTAGAACCTGCAATTCAAAATGCCCGCGCCGCCCTCAAAGATTTTCAAACGCGACGTTTGTCTGACGTCGAATGTTTTTCAAAGACAGTTGAACGCATCGAAACGGATCTAGACGCCATGCGTGCACGCGCCAAGGCTTGGGCAGTCGGTGATATTGACAAACTTCGCATGCTGCCCGCGTCAGATCAACGCGAAACCTGTCAAAACGCCTTGTCCAACACCACTTTTGCCAAAACACTGGGCGCGCACGATCTGGTGGCGCAATTGGAAACCAAATGGCTGGATACGGCGGCAACCGCAATATCAAAAAATGCCGTGACGGTTGCGGTGTTACCCATCAATCGACTGCTCGCGGCAGATGGCTATCTGACAAAACTTCGAGCGCGCGGCTACATCGTCAAAGAGCCGGAGACAGAATAGTCTGCCCTATGCAAAATGATTCATCGTCACAATTGGCACCGTCTCTAAGCAATGGCCTAAATCCATCGTCAGAAGACAGGTCGGCTTATCGACTAAACTTCAACCATGTACCCTAAATTGCGGTTGTCCATTCGCCCGTTATTCGCCCTGCTCATTTTGCTGCTGCTCGGTGCCTGTGCCGCACCGGCTCCCTCCGGCCGTGTTACTGCGCAGTCAGATATCGCGCCGGTCACCACCCCCCAGCGTTCCGCGACCCTGGCTCAATTGTCGGCAGAAGCAAAAGCGTTGGCGCCGCTTGCACAATCCGAATTAGGTCGCCGTTTTCTACGGGCGACCGACGCCCTGCCCACCATTCAATCGCGCAAAGCATTCCGCGATGACAATACCCGCGAATTTTTTTCGCCCGC
>JAYTBF010000343.1:0-2835 GCA_043737175.1 Burkholderiales bacterium | reverse complement strand
TAATTTTTCCAAGGTTGAATCTGCACGTGGCATGCCGTCTTTTGCCTGACCGTTTACATCAATGATGAGGTCATTAAAAAAACCGTTACTCATCGCCTTCACCGCGCGGGCGTGACTATCGTAGGCTAATCGATCCTGTGCCTCGCGTGAAATTTTCCAGTACTTTGCCATCTGCTCACAATGTTCACCCATGCTCTTGCCGCTGGAGCGATTTTTCACGCTCGGGATATCGAGACGAATATCCTTAAAACGAATACCGCCGATTGCATCGACGCGCTGACCCAGGGTGCGCGCCTGCAAAACCGCACGTAACCAATTCGAAAATCCCTGTGTGAGGCCAATTTGCACCTGGCTCATTGCTTCCACCCCACCGACCATCGCCAAGGGCGCGTGATCACTCAGCATACCGGCGGCTTCAAATACCCCTACCATCGAGGTTGCGCACGCCTGCACGGTTGATACGGCCGGAATGGTGGCATCAATTTTTGCATCCATCAGCACTTCACGCGCAAGGTTGCTCCAACGCAGACTCGGAATCACCGTGCCCCACACCATCAGGTCCGGTCGGGTGATATTCGCCATCGCCTGCACCACCGGTACCGACATTTGGATGGCGTCATAATTTTTGAGTGGACCGTCCACTTTACAAAATGGCGTGCGGACTCCGGGAACAAGATAAACGGGTTTCATAATGTTTCCTTTTCTAGACGATCAATTTTTTCAATACTGCTCACACCAAGGGTTAAGAATGGCAGTTATGCCATTTGTGTCATCTGCGGCTTTTGCACCTTGGCATACGCCGCCAGCAATTGGCAATGCATTTTGCTGCCCTCAAAGTTTGGCCCCAACATTCCCAGACCAAAAAACTGTTGCTGACGCGTGATCAACGCCGTCGCTTGATTGACGGTGGTGTCGCCAAAAAGCAGCCGCAAGTTTGCATCGTAGTGATGGTAATCCTCGAGTTGCAACATGTTTTCGATGCAACGATACACACGACTGCGTTCCTCGCCGAGTTGGCCGAACTGGCTGATCCAGATACAGCCATCAAGCGCGGCATCATGGTCGCCCGCGGCCAGCCCGAGTAAGGCAATCAGTTCACCGACACGTAAATCCACCCAGTGGGTACCCGCGTCCGCGGCCAGACCAATCAAGGTGGTGATGGGCAGGTTTTCAGCGAGTTCGAGATCGAGTAGTGTTTCCAGCAGTGTTGCGCTTTCAGCTTGGGTCAACTCTGGCAAACGCAGAATGCCCGGTCGCACCAGATTGCCAACGGTATTGTTCTCCCATTGCAGTTCTTCGATCGGATAAATTTCCGACATACCCGGCACAAAAATACGACAGGCGTACACATCCAAATGCGTGAAGTCAGCCACATAGATTTCATGGCCGCTGTTATGAATACACTGCACCGACCAGTTGTAATCTTCTTCGGTGGTGGTGCCAAAATTCCAGTCCACAAACGCAAAATCCGGCGTGTCCCGCAAAAATTCCCAGCTGATGACGCCGCTCGAATCAACAAAATGGATTTCCAGATTTTGCGCGTCGGCAATTTCGTCGCGATCAAATCCGGGGGCTGGAAAATCGCCGAGGGAATCCAGCGCCCGACCCTGCAGCAACTCCGTCAATGCCCGTTCCAACGCCACTTCGAAACGCGGGTGGGCACCGAAGCTGGCAAATATGCCCTGATCTTTTGGGTGCAACATGGTCACACACATCACCGGGTACAAACCACCGAGTGAAGAATCCTTAACTACGATACCAAAACCGGCCGCACGCAAACCACGAATGCCAGCGGCAATACGCGGGAAACGATTGATCACTTCTTCAGGCACATCCGGCAAACAAATTGCATCACGAATAATGCGGAATTTGATGTCGCGTTCAAAAATCTCCGACAATGCCTGGGTACGCGCTTCCATCATGGTGTTGCCGGCCGACATGCCATTGCTCACATAGATGTTGCCGATCACATTCACCGGGAAAAAGGCCGTCGCGCCATCGCGTAAACGGGTGTAGGGAATGGCACAAATACCGCGTGCGGCGTTGCCCGAATTCAAGTCGATCAGTTGGTCCGCCCGCACCGCCTTGTCCGGATTGTAAAACTGCTGCAACTCCGCATTCAACAAACCCTTTGGCCAGGCTTTGCCTTTGGCCGGAAACCATTGTTCGTTCGGGTAATGCACAAATTTACTATTGGCGACTTTTTCACCAAGATAAAAGTGCGTCCAAAAATAGTTGGTGCTGAGCCGCTCAAAAAATTCACCGAGTGCACTGGCGCGCGCCGCCAGTTCTGAGCCGCCCTTGCCGTTGCTGAATAAGCGGGTGCAGTCACGATCGGTGACGTGCACCGACCAAATATTTTCGATTTCATTCAGCCATGAACGCTCAACAACGTGAAAACCAAGTGTTTCAAGTTTGGCGAGCAGGGTTGAAATTGAGGATTCGAGTGAACAATCCTTGCTGGGAATAAAGGTTTCGGTAACTTGCATGTGCGACTCCATGAAATGAAGCCGTAAGGATATACGAAGCGGCCACTATTGCCGCAATCGTGCGACTGGATGACAGATTGCAGGCGTGATTCCGGAATTTTAATGTCTAATCATGGCGCGCATTTTGAGACTTTTAGGTAGATTCGCGTATGACTTGTTGCATTTTTGGTTGATTGGTAAGGGGTGATGTGAGGCAATAGCGGTACCCTTTTGAGTATCGAGCTTAAAAGGAGAATCGGAATGCCCCCTGAATCGCCCCGGGTTTTGCGGAGGCTCCTTAATTTGAGAAACTGGAGCCACCATGAATACGACAAAGACAACCAAGACAAGATTTTCACCGGAATTG
>JAYTBF010000342.1:0-2838 GCA_043737175.1 Burkholderiales bacterium | reverse complement strand
GTCTTGGTCTATTGGATAGTGTTGAGCTTTATCCAACTTTTTCCTGGCCGACCGATCATGCGGTGGCGTTGCTTGCCGGTGGCCGCGAGGCTATGTTTAAGGCCGTTGAAGGTGCTGAGGACAGTCGTGAGCAGGGCGCGAGTGACATCACGCAGGCCAAGGTGGGCAAAAACGATGTGGTGATTGTATTGGCCGCTTCCGGCACCACGCCCTACGCCTTGGGTGCAATGGCGGCCGCTCACGCAGCTGGTGCATTGACCATTGGCATAGCCAATAATCCCGCCACGCCGGTGGTATTGGAGGCGGAGTGTGGTATCACCCTCGACACCGGTGCCGAAATGATTTCAGGCAGCACCCGGCTAAAAGCGGGTACGGCACAGAAAATTGCCCTCAACACCATTTCCAGCGCCATCATGGTCAGGCTCAACAAGGTATATGGAAATTTGATGGTGGATTTAAAGCCAACCAACGCGAAATTGATCGACCGCGCCGTTCGATTGACCAAACTCGCCGCCGACTGCGACGAACAAACGGCGAGCGATACACTGAAAGCCTGCGGGTATCATGTCAAGGTTGCGATTGTCGCCATCAAAAAAAATGTGACGGTTGAGCAGGCGGTGACGGCATTGGCGGCGGCAAACGGTAGTGTGCGGGCTGCATTAAATAATTCTCCCGACTAAGTTTGGTTATGGCATTGTGCAATTGGCCAAGACGTGGCAACAGCACAAAACAACGGGTCCGGGTCATGATCAGGGTGGCGAAAAATTGAGCACAGAAAAATTTGATTTGAACCGACAACCAGTGTTGGGCGATCGGGCCAAAACCCCGTGGGCGTGGATACCATCGTTGTATTTTGGTCAGGGCATTCCTTACGTGGTGGTGATGATGTTGTCGGTCATCATGTACAAAAACCTGGAAGTCTCCAATACCGATATTGCGCTGTACACCAGCTGGCTGTATTTGCCATGGGTGATCAAACCACTTTGGTCGCCGCTGGTCGATATGTTCCGTACCAAACGTCACTGGATTGTGGTGCTGCAATTTTTAATCGGTGTTTCATTGGCGATGGTGGCATTGACCATTCCCACCAGTGGATTTTTCCAAATGACGTTGGCGGTGTTTTGGTTGATGGCGTTCAGCTCCGCCACGCACGACATTGCCGCCGATGGTTTTTATATGTTGGCGCTCAAGCAGCATCAGCAGGCCGCATTTGTCGGTGTGCGCTCGACGTTTTACCGCATCGCGATGATTTCCGGCCAGGGTGGGCTGGTGTACTTGGCCGGCAAGTTGGGCGAACTCACCGGCAATGTGGTGTGGGCGTGGTCGATTGTGTTTTGGGTATTGGCGGGCCTGTTTTTGTTGCTGTCGGTTTACCACCGCTTTGTATTGCCCCGCCCTGACTCGGATGTGACGGTGTCCGGTGGTGGCAACGTCTTCGAAGAATTTCTGGTCACCTTCAAGTCGTTTTTTGTGCGCGCCGATATCTGGTTGGTGTTGGCATTTTTGCTGACCTTTCGTTTGGGCGAAGCGCAGGCACTCAAACTGATCGGACCATTTTTATTGGATCCGGTCAGCAAAGGCGGGTTGGGTCTGACCACCGCAAATTTTGGCCTGGTATACGGCACTTTTGGCGTGTTGGCGTTGACCCTAGGTGGTTTGTTGGGTGGCTACACAATTTCGCGTGGCGGACTCAAAAAATGGATTTGGCCGATGTTGTTTGCCGTGCATATCCCCAACCTGGCGTTTGTTTTTCTGGCTACCACTCAGCCAAGCAGTCAGTTGGTCATTATTGCGGCGATCATGTTTGAACAATTTGGTTATGGTTTTGGTTTTGCCGCTTATTTGTTGTTCATGATTATGGTTGCAGACAACAACGGCAAAGGCATCCACAAAACGGCGCACTATGCGATCTGTACTGGTTTTATGGCGCTCGGCATGATGCTGCCGGGAATGATCAGTGGTTGGATTCAAACCCAACTTGGTTACCCGCAGTTTTTTATCTGGGTATGTTTATGTACCATTCCATCGATCATCGTCACGATATTTTTGAAGATTGATCCGGCGTTTGGAAAAAAGGTCGATTGACATGTCGGTGGTGCACGACCCGGCTTCCCCGTCGAGCCGTCTGGTTTCGCTGGATGCTTTTCGAGGCTTTACCATTGCCGCCATGGTGCTGGTGAATAACCCCGGTGATTGGGGCCATCTCTATTCACAACTGGCCCATGCCGAATGGCATGGTTGGACATTCACCGACTGGGTGTTTCCGTTTTTTTTGTTTATCTGTGGCGTGTCGATGACACTCTCCATCGCCAAACGGCGTGAGAGTTCAAACGGGTTGGCGGTCAATAATGTGACGTTGATGTTGTCGCTTTGGAAACGCGCGGGGATTATTTTCTTAATCGGCTTGTTGTTGAATTTCATTCCGAATTTTGATTTCAGCACCGTGCGTATTCCCGGTGTATTGCAGCGTATTGCTCTGTGCACGGTCTTGGCGGCGCCGATCGTGTTGTTCTGTCAATGGCGTGCCCAGTTGGTTTGGATTGTTGGGCTGCTGGCGGTTTACACCGGCGTGATGTTGTTGGTTGCCGTGCCGGACAGCGCCGGTGTGGTCGCGGCAGGTGCGCTCGAGCCGGGGCGTGATGTCGGTGCATACATTGATCGCCAGTTGCTGTCCGGTCACCTTTGGGCAAAGTCAAAAACCTGGGATCCGGAAGGATTGTTCAGCACCATTCCAGCGTTAACCAGTATGTTATTCGGTGTGTTGCTTGGACACTGGCTTGCCAGTCCTGGTGGACACGCCGGCAAAACCGTGTGGATGATGTTGGCCGGGTTATTGTG
>JAYTBF010000341.1:0-2841 GCA_043737175.1 Burkholderiales bacterium | reverse complement strand
CGTCGGTCGGCAAAAACACATCCACTGGCGGCAATAACGGATGGTCTTTATCACCACGCATCAAGTCATAACGAGACTTCACGTCACGCCAAAAGCTGGTGGCGATATCTTCAACATTGCCGTGCAAATAAACGCGTGTATTGCCCGGTAGATAGTCGAACACCGAGGCGGTTGAAGCGAAAAACAACGGCAAAAAATACTCAATGCCATTGGGGGCCAATCCACTTGACACATCTTTGTACATGCGTGACTTTGCGGGGTCTCCTTCGAAGCGATCACGGAACTGTTCGCGAAACATATTCTGTCCGGATTTGTCGAGCGGAAATTCGCGTGCCGGCAACAGGCGAATTTCGTTTACCGGATAAATGCTGCGTTGGGTATCAATGTCGAAAGTACGGATCGCTTCAATTTCGTCGCCGAACAAATCGATACGGTACGGTACCGTTGAGCCCATCGGAAATAAATCAATCAAGCCACCACGAATTGCGTATTCACCCGGTGCCATCACTTGTTTGACGGTGGCATACCCAGCAAATACCAAATCGCCGCGAAAACGCTCAATATCGAGTTTGGTTTTGATGCGTAAGAAAAACGCCCGACCGGCCAGATACTCACGCGGCGCCAGTCGTGTCATGGCGGTGGTGACGGGAACAATGCCAATATCAAAGTCACCGTTGGCAAATTGGAATAATGTTGCCAGCCGTTCGGATACCAGATCCGGGTGCGGTGAAAACCGATCGTAAGCAAGGGTTTCCCAATCTGGTAAACGGCAAACACGTGCGGCTGGATTGAACCAACTGATTTCAATTGCCAAACGTTCGGCATCGGCGGCATCCGCACACAACACCAAAATTGGCATGGCAGGTGATGTTGCCTGGGACGACACGGCGCGCGCCAATAGCAGCGCATCGGCCGAGCCAATATATCCAAGTATCGTCATGTCGGCTGATCCGTCGACGAATTCAGCAGCGTGGCGCGCAGTGCTTCGTTTACGGCTGCGGCGGTTTGAAATCGGTCGGCTGGCGCTTTGGCAAGCATTTGATCGATAACCGGTTGCAAATGTCTGAAACGCAAAGGCAGCAGCGGAACTTCGTCGTGCATATGGCGAAAAATAACTTGCGCCGGTGTATCGCCGGCAAACGGAACAGCCCGGGTCAGCAGCTCGAAAAAAATAATCCCCGCCGAATATATGTCGGTGGTGGCAGCAATCGGCTGGCCCGCACCCTGCTCGGGGCTCGAGTAGATGGGCGTGCCCAGAATCGATAACTCGTTGCCAATTTTAATGCGCGGCACCGTGGCCGTCACTGCCTGTCCAAACGTGGTGGCGATATCAAAATCAATCAGAACCAGGTGTCCGTCGGTGTGAAAAAATATGCTCTCTGGTTTTAAATCCGCATGCGCCAATCCGCTGGCGTGCAGTGACTTGAGTGCGTTCAGCAGATCAACCATGATGGCCACAACCTGATCCGTCGCCAGCGGCGTTTGCATGCGCTTTCGCAAATCGCCGTGGGATAAATATTCCATGACCTCGAAGAAAAACGTTCCGCCTATGCCGCTGTCAATGGTGCGCACAATGGATGGGCTGGCATGGCGGTCAAATAAACTGCGTCGCGCCCGCACGGCGCCCATGGCATTCATGTTGTGGACCGGAGACGCGGTCAAAATTTTGATGACAACCGCCAAACCAGTATTAACCTGATCGGCTAAAAAACCTGCGCAAGTGGTCCGCTCGAAATGCACTGAACAAATCGGTAACCATCAATTTCAACCGCACATTGCTCACCGTTGTGCGAAAAAACAAACTCGCCGTAGTACGGTTCCGCATCCTGCTGAACTGCGGGTTTGTGCGCAACGATGCCCGCCTGCGATTGTGCAAGCGCACGATCAACGACATCAAACAATCGTGCCGATGACAGCGCATTTTTTCTTAATACTGCAAACGCACCGGCCACCATGAGTTCAGAGCGTATCGTCATCAGGTCATCGGCTACCAATAATACGATGGGTGAACAGTGCTCCCGATCTCGAAGTCGTTTGAGTGCATCCAATGCTTCGTCTTGTGTACCGAGCCCGCCCAGAATAATCACATCACCATGGGCGCCGAATAAAAAGCCGGTGCCGCGCATGGTTTGTGAGTAGGGGTCAATGTCCTCGATGATGGCATTGGGATAGGCAGACGTGATCAGCGTTGCCAATAACACGCGCAATCCAGCCGAACCATCGATGACGGATATGCGGGGCGCGGACGTTTTTGTCGCGACCTTCTTGATATCTTCAGGATGCGTCATGACCGTTCATAAATGGCGTGCCAGCATGCTTAGCCGACAATAACCGGAATGTTGCCAATGGTACCAATCGAGCGGCTTTTGCCGCGCCATTCTTCGGGGCCGGTACGATGCACCGAATTACCGGTGGAATCGACCGCCACGATCACCGGCATGTCAACCACATCAAATTCATGGATGGCCTCCATACCCAGATCCTCAAACACCACCAGCCGCGCGCTTTTGATGGCCTTGGATACCAGATACGCCGCGCCGCCCACGGCGATGAAATAGGTTGCACCGTTTTTCTTGATGTTTTCAACGGTTGCCTCACCACGCTCGGATTTGCCGATCATGCCGATGAGTCCGGTTTTTTCCAGCATGTCGGCGGTGAAATTGTCCATGCGCGAAGCTGTAGTCGGGCCTGCCGGACCCACCACTTCGTCACGCACCGCCTTCACTGGGCCGACGTAATAGATAATGCGGTTGGTGAAATCTACCGGCAGTTTTTCGCCCTTCTTGAGCATGTCGATGAGACGCCGGTGCGCGGCATCACGACCGGTGAGAATTTTTCCGG
>JAYTBF010000340.1:0-7005 GCA_043737175.1 Burkholderiales bacterium | reverse complement strand
CAACAAACACCGGTTGTAATCGCGCCACCGGGGTGATGGCACCGGTGCGGCCAACCTGCACATCAATACCCAATAACAGGGTGATGGCCTCCTCGGCCGGAAACTTGTGGGCAACGGCAAAACGCGGTGCACGCGACACAAAACCGAGCTGCTGTTGTTGGCTGAGCGTGTTCACTTTATAAACCACGCCGTCGATGTCGTAGGGCAGACTTGGGCGTTGTTTACCGACGCGTTGATAATATTGCAAGAGCCCCTCCGCACCACGCGTTACCGTCCGCTCGCGAGATACCGGGAAAAACATTTCCTCAAGGGCATCCATGGCGGCACTATGGCTGCCCGGCAGGCGTGGCATGGACGCCTTGGTAAATCCCTCGACGGCACCAACACCATAGGCAAAAAATGACAGGGGACGCAGTGCGGTCAATTTTGAATCCAGCTGACGGAGTGAACCGGCGGCGGCATTGCGCGGATTGACAAAAATCTTTTCGCCTTTTTCCGCCTGCAACTGGTTGAGTCGCGCAAAGTCTTTTTTCTGCATCACCACTTCACCGCGCACCTCCAGCAGTGACGGCGCGTTTTTAATGCGCAACGGAATGGAGCGGATCGTTTTAAGATTTTGCGTGACGTCTTCGCCGACCGAGCCGTCGCCACGCGTGGCACCTTGCACAAATTGGCCATCCAGGTAGGTCAGCGAAATGGCCAGGCCATCAAATTTTGGTTCACATGCGTATTCAATCTCGGCAACATCCAATCCCTCTCGGCAACGTTTGTCAAAGGCTAGAATTTCGTCGTCAGAAAAGGCGTTGCCCAACGACAACATCGGCAGGCGGTGGGTCACTTCATCAAATTGATCCAATGGCGCGGCACCGACACGCTGGGTCGGTGAGTCGGCCGATGCCAACTCAGGATAACGCTGCTCGAGTTCTAGCAATTCGGCAAACAAACGATCGTATTCGGCGTCGCTGATCGTCGGCGCATCGAGCACGTGATATTGATAGAGATGAGATTCCAGCTCGCGTTTGAGCGTCGCGACACGCTCGATTGCGGCGGCTCCCGCAACGTCTGACATGAGTTACGCGTACAACCTGAGCGCGATCGACGACCCGGGGCTGATGCCTTTTTGCTGCATTTCACCGGTGACGCCATGGATGGTGTCGGCAATCAGTTTTCGGCCATGCGCCGTCAGCACCTTTTTATTGTCGTCCACCACTTCGCCGTGCAACACATCGGCGAATTTGAGTGCGAGGGTAAACATTTGCTCAAACACCTGGCCCACCCGCGGCGTGCGCGGCACATCGAGAGCAAATGACAGATGTGTCAAATACGGCTGGTCGGTGCGAAGACTTGGCGACTCGGCGGGGTTGCCATTTCGAACCGTAAACAACACCCGTCCATAATCGTCTTTTTTGGCAAATTCCCCCGAAGCGAGTGCCACCAGCCCCTGCGACTCGGCCAAGCCACGCACCTTGGTGGCGGCAAACGTCACGCCGCTTTTGCCAATGATGTTGACGGCAATTTCAATGTCCGACTCGGCACAAAATCCATCAATCATTTGTGCACGACGTAACGCCTCTTGCACCGGTTCGCGTTGTGAGACCGCTTGGAGGTCGGCGGCAAAACCAGTCATGGCTTCGTCAAAACTTTGCAAGATGACCGGGTCAACCGCGCCACCACGGTCGGCCAATTGTAGGCCAGCACGTAACTCACTGTATTTTTCATCGAGGGTCGGATCAACCGGCTGCCAAAGGCCACCCACCAAGCCCTCCCACAAAATATTTCTGGCGATTTTTTGCGACTGGGCAATCATCGGCGCATAAAAATCGGCCTCCACCGGTGAATCCGCCAAAATCATGGCAACCGTGTCAATTTCTGCATTGATCGCCGGTGCCATTTCACTCGTTGGACCGACGGCGGCGATGCCACCATAACCATCGGCAAATACCTGGCCGATCGATTGATCCGCTCCAATCGGTGCGGTCAAATCATCCAAGGCGGCTTGATCATCGAGTGAACCCGCGCGACCAAATGTTGGTTCAACCCGTGAAGTCGCTCCACCGGACTGGTCGGCAACATTGGCGAACAACGCGTCGGCACCGGCCGATGCACCATGGGCGAACGCGCGCTCGGCACGGCGCCGATATTTTGACTCCTGCCAACGGTTATAAACAATCACCGCAACAATCACCACGGCAATTATGCCAATGAGTACAAACTGAAAGTCAGAAATCATCCGTTACCCTCAGACTGGATTTGAATGTAACCAGGCGCAGTGCAAACCAAAAGTGGTTGATCCATGCTCGTTTCCAGCCATTTTTGCCCCAAAAACCGCATGTATATTACCTTCTCAATTATCGCCACCGCTGCTGATATGACCTCGATGGACGGTTACGGCTAGTGTAATTTATAACTGAAAGACAATTGCTACCAGCCAGAGTTTGCGAACCCACCTGTTTCACCTCAAAAAAACCGCAGGCTCCGCGATCAACAATAACGCAACCTCAGTTGTGCCTTCATTTGATCAACGATTCGGCCACGCTTTTAATCCACTACGCGGCCACCGCCTGCGGTGCGGCGGCAAATTTCTTGGCCGCCTCGATATCCACCTCAACAATGCGTGAGCAACCCGGCTCATTCATGGTGACACCAACCAGCTGTTCACCCATCTCCATGGTCACCTTGTTATGGGTAATAAACAGGAATTGGGTCGACACCGACATCTTTTTCACCAGCTCGCAAAACCGATCCGTATTTGAATCATCAAGCGGCGCGTCGACCTCATCAAGCAAACAAAACGGTGCCGGATTTAATCGGAACAAGGAAAACACCAATGACAATGCGGTCAGCGCTTTTTCACCACCCGACAACAACTGAATGGACGTATTCTTTTTGCCCGGTGGCTGCGCGAATACCTGCACCCCCGAGTCCAAAATTTCTTCACCGGTAAGTTTCAGATAAGCATTGCCGCCACCAAATAGCGACGGGAATAATTCCATGAAATTCTTATTAACGATATCAAACGTGGCCTGCAACATGTCACGTGTTTCCCGATCAATACGTCGGATCGCCGACTCCAAGGTCTCAATCGCCTCTTTCAAATCAAGCGACTGGGCGTCGAGAAACTCTTTACGCACACTGGCCTGCTCCAACTCTTGCAACGCAGCCATGTTCACGGCACCCAAACCATTGATATCCTGGGTTAGGCGATTAATCTCGGCCTGATAGGCGGTGGATCGGGTTTTCTTTTCAACCGCTTCGGCAAGCTCTTCCAGATTGCCACCATTGTCGATCAGCTGCTGGGCGAACGTTTCTTCGTTGATGCGCGCTTCTTGCTCCTTCATGCGCAGCTCGGTGATTTTGTCACGCAACGGCTGCAGGCTTTGCTCAATAACCTGGCGTTGTTCCTCCAATTCGCGCAATTTACCGGACGCCGAGTCCATCGCATTACGTGCCTCGGCCAGCAACTTTTCCTTTTCCAGCCGTTGGTTAAGCGCGACCTGAAGGCGCTCGCGAATATTGCCTTCCTGCAAGCCTTCCAATTCCGCCGCAAGCGCGCTGCGGCTTGATATCACCGCATCCCAGCGATGCGCCAACTGCCCGACCATCTCAGTCAAGGATTTGATTTTGTCGTGGCAGGAGCGTTCAAAATAATTTGCCTCTTGTGCACCGCGTTCGGCGGCATTCACGCGCTCGCGTGCGTCGGCCAACGCCCGTTCGGCGGCACGCTGCTGATCTTCCAGCACCATCAAACGATCGGTGATTTCGGAAATTTTGTTGCCGCCTTCTTCCAGCGCCTCCTGGGCGGCGGTCATTTCAGTACGCTCCTGCTCGATTTCGGCGTCAATAATGGCGGTTTCTTCGCGAATCGCACCACGCCTTCCATCCGCCTGGGAAATGGCTTGGGAAAGTTTCAACGCTTCCATTTGCAAAACGTGTTCGCGACTTTTGGTGTCTTGTTGCTGCAATCGCAATTGCCTTAACGATTCTTGTATATCGGTCAGCGCGAGTTCCACTTCTTTTTGGGTCGCTTCAACCGCATGCCGCAATTCTATTTTTCCCGGCAATTCGGCCTTTAATGTTTCAATTTCACGCTGCCGCTGCAACACACCGTGTAATTCAGATTGCGGACCGTGGAAGGTCGCACCATGTTGCGAATATAAATGTCCCGCTGCGGTTACCAACACGGCACCAAACGGCAACGACGCCATTTTTGCGCGCGCTTCGGCCGGATTTTCCAACACAAAAATATTGGCCAAACACTCGTTGACAAACGGCAACACCCCCGGTTGATCGGACGTGACCATCGATGCCAATGAAACCAGACCGGCCGCTTGCGCGGACTGACCTTGGCCATTTTCCAGATACAACGACACACTGCCCGGAGGGGCGTCAGCAGCGATGCGATCAATAACACTGGCATCACTGACTTTCATGGCATTCAGGCGCATGCCCAAAGCCGCTTCCAAGGCGTCTTCCCAGCCCGCTTTGATCTTGATCGCCTGCCATAAACGCGGCGCACTATCGAGATTGTATTTGGCCAACCACATCGCCAGGCGGTTGTTGTTGTCCATTCGTGCCTGCTGGTTTTGCAACGCCAGCAAGGCGGCTTCAATGCGCGCCAATTCGCGGGTGGCGTGACCGATTTCATCCGCTGCCACACGCCGCTTGTTTTCCAATTCACCAACACGACTTTCGGCGTCGGCCAATTTTTCATCCACCATCATCAGCGCTTCTTGTGCCTCGGCGCGCTCCATTTCAACACTCTCGAGCTCACCACTTTCCGGCACCACCAACGCCATGTTCTCCGCAGTCAGGCGATTTTTACGCAGCTCCAGCTGCGACAAAATTTTCAGCGCATTGGCTTCGCGCGACTCATTCAACGCCTGATCACTTTCCGCCGCACGCACTTCGTTGTCTGCAACTTTTACCGTGACAATGGACTCGCGTACTTTTTCTTCAAACTGTGGCACTTCTTCACGCAGGGCCTCGGCGCGTTCGCGCGCTTCACCAACACGGTCGATGCCGCTGGCCAATTCACGATGCCAACGGTCGAGCTCATTGGTGGTGGAATCACGATTGGTTTCAATTTCCAGCGACTGCTGCGCGAGCGCCTCAACCTGCGCACCCAATCTACGGCGATTTTCGCCGAGATAATTAATTTCCTGCTCCAACTGCACAACCGAAGTGTTGGCCTCAAACATCGCCGCTTGGGCGGTGGTGAGTTGATCGGTCTCGGCGTAATGTTCCTGGCGCAATTTATCGAGTGCCGCTTCAACCTCACGCAATTTTGCAGTCTCACCTTCAAAACCGGTCTCGGTTTTGAGAATCTCATTGGCAAAACGCTCTTTGGCGGCGCGCACTTCACGCTGTTTGGTAAAGGCCCACAAATTCTCGTTTAACTTCAGCTCGGTGTGCCATTCCTGGTACTTGGCCGCCACCGTTGCCTGCTCGGTGAGCTTCTCAACATTTTTGGTCAATTCGCCCAAAATATCGTCTACCCGATTCAGATTCTCTTTTGAATCTTCCAAGCGTGCTTCGGTTTCTTTGCGACGCTCACGATATTTCGACACACCGGCGACTTCCTCCAGGAATATGCGCAACTCTTCCGGCTTGGAGGTGATCACCCGCGAAATCATGCCCTGCTCGATAATGGCGTACGCACGTGGGCCGAGGCCGGTGCCCAAAAAGACATCGGTAATATCACGACGCCGAACGTGCTGACCGTTGATGTAGTAATCGGAATTACCTTCGCGGGACAAGACCCGTTTGACGCTTAATTCGGCATACTGTCCCCACTGGCCGCCGATGCGACCAAGCGAATTGTCAAACACCAATTCAACACTTGCGCGTGCAGAAGGTTTGCGCAGGGAGGAACCGTTAAAAATAACGTCTTCCATTTTTTCGCCGCGCAGGTTTTTTGCCGATGACTCACCGAGCACCCAACGCACCGCATCGATGACATTTGATTTGCCACAACCGTTGGGTCCGACCACGCCAACCAACTGGCCGGGAACCGCAATTGTGGTGGGGTCTACAAAACTTTTAAAGCCCGCTAACTTGATCTGTGTAAGACGCACGACCCATCCTCTGCAAATTTCTAAATCAATGCCTGCGGAAAAACGCCTTCGTCAATGTTTGCCAAAGCAGGCAAACGGGCATTTTTCGGCAACAATTGTCTTTTTTTATAAAACACGCCCGCCGACGCTTTTCACGAGGGCGGGCAGGCTTCCCGTACAATCCACAATTCTATCGTAACGACCCCCTGATTCCCATGCCAAAACAGCTCAAAAAAGAATCCACTTCAATAAAACGCGGTAAGTTACTGGTTTCTAACACTGCCGCCGCAAAGATCCCAAAATTGACAGTTCTCGGTGAAAAACCCACCGCGCAGGCCAGCAAAATTTTGGAAGTGTTTCCGAATCCCGCGCCCCAACGTGACTTTCTGATTCATATGCAGATTCCGGAATTCACTTGCCTATGCCCGAAAACGGGCCAGCCCGATTTCGCCACGCTTTATCTGGATTACATCCCGGAAAAACGCTGTATCGAGCTAAAAAGCCTGAAACTTTACATTTGGTCGTTTCGTGATGAGGGTAAATTTCACGAAGCGGTCACCAATGAGATTCTCGACACGGTCGTGGCCATGACCGCGCCGCGTTTTGCCCGTGTCACCGCAAAATTCTGGGTACGTGGCGGCGTTTTTACTACCGTCATCGCGGAGCATCAGGCAAAAGGCTGGAAACCTGCTCCAGCTGTGCATCTTCAGGCGTTTGCCGATGAATCCAGCGTGACCCAACGAGGCTGAAATTCAATCGGACTTGCTGGCGAGCGTGCCAAGCCCGAAGTGGGTTCTCACCTCCACCAAGCCACCAAAACAAAAAGCCACCCCTCGGGGTGGCTTTTGAATTTTGGGGTGGCTGATGGGGTTCGAACCCACGACAACTGGAATCACAATCCAGGACTCTACCGCTGAGCTACAACCACCACTGAAAGAACCGCAGATTATAG
>JAYTBF010000339.1:0-2844 GCA_043737175.1 Burkholderiales bacterium | reverse complement strand
CGTTATCGCTCAAATGGCGAAAGTTTCATCAATGCCATGGGTGAAACCATGAACAAAGCGGAAAACATTCCCGGCAGCCTGGTCGGTGTCTGGGCGTTTTTGCCGACTGCCATCAAAACACAGACCATACTGTTCACCTCGGCCGGAAAATTTCTGCTATCCGATCCGATTGGTGACGATTCCTGTGCCATTCCCGGTGTGGAGTATGGCAATTACAGTTACAACACCACCAGCAAGGCTTTTACCGTGTCCAACGTGATTTTCGACACCAATCGCTGCGCAGGCCTGCGGGACTCAACCAATGGCAGCCTTTTCAGCGGCACGGTCAACCTCAGTGCGGATGGCATGACAGCCAGCGTCACTCCTCCCGGCGAACCGTCGTTTACGATTTATCGGGTGTCCAAGTAGCCGAATCAACACACCATCGCCGCACAAATGCAAACGGGTTGAACCGATGTTCAACCCGTTTTGTTATTTGGCTCCCCGACCTGGATTCGAACCAGGGACCTGCGGATTAACAGTCCGTCGCTCTACCGGCTGAGCTATCAGGGAATCGATTAATTTCTCCATCGAAGCCGCATATTTTAGCCGTTTTTTGGGTGTTTGGTCAAACCGCTACTTTTTTGTTGCGCCGCCTGTTGGCGCGAGCGATTTTTTTGCCGCGGCAATGCCGTTTTCGAGATAAACACCGTAAAAGTCAGCCAGCATCGAGCCTACCAGTGGCTCACCCACCCGTTGGCCACCCGCACCATAAAACACCACCACCGGTGCAAAGTCGATTTTTTGTTGTTCAATCACCGCTTTTTGCGTTGTCAGCGTGCCGTCAAAATTTCGAATCGGCGCGGTCGATTGCAAATTGAGCTGCCGCACAATCGCCCGCGGCGGGTTTTCCTGAGCAAGCGGCGTCAGATGTGAGCGGCGCACGATCTCACATTGCGGGCAACCGGCCAAGCTGTAGAGAATCACTACAGGAATTCCCTGCTTGGCCGCTAACGCGACGTCGGCGGCCAGATCGGTCGCCACCGTCAAGGTCGATTCGCGCGCATGGCTGCTGGCAACAAACAGCAACCCGGCACACGCGGCCACTGCTAACAGCCCGATGCGCATGAACATCGCCATCGTTATAGATCCACGTTGCCCGGATTGCCTTTCATACCCACTAGCTTCGGCAGATTGAGTGGCCGTGGTTTGATGGTTTTTTTGTCGCGCAAATATTTGGCCAACAATTCCGACATCGGTTCGTTTTTGCTGTCCTTGGTGTCTTCCGCTACTGGCGCCCAGCCCGCCACTTTGTAATTTTTGTTGGCGTCGATCGGTTTGCCTTTGAGCATCATGCCGGAAATACGACTGCCCATTTTTTCCATCGGTGCCATGGTGTATTGCAAGCCACCCACACGCACCATATCGCCACCCTGCTGCAAATACGGATCGGGGTTGAACAAGTTGTCGGCCACGTCCTCAAGAATGGTCTTGATCATCTCACCCTTGATATCACTGACCGTGGTGTACGGGTAAGTGATGGCGGTTTGATCCATCACGTTTTCATAGGTGATGGCCTGATTCGGCAGGATCGACGTGCCCCAACGGAAGCCCGGCGAAAAAGCGATCTCGGCGCCTTTGGTTTCCATCAACGCATCCAAAATGAGCTGATCGAAGGTGCCATTGAAATTGCCACGGCGATAAAGCAAACCGGTTGTGGTGGCAAGCTTTTCAGACAATTTTGCCTCGTACGGCGCGCGGATGCTGGTGATCAACTTCTGCATACCGGCATCGGCCGGTAACAGATTGGAAAATACCGGCAGCAATTTGTAACGGAAGTCGGATACTTTTCCGTCTTTCACATCGAAATCGAGCACGCCCAAAAACTTGCCGTTGGAACCGGCATTGGTGACCAGCGTTTTGCCACCTTTGTTTTCGATAATCGAAGGGGCCGGCACGCCGTCGTGGGTATGACCACCCATGATGGCGTCGATGCCGGTGACGCGTGATGCCATTTTCAAATCCACGTCCATGCCATTGTGCGACAACAGCACCACCACCTGCGCGCCCTTTGCGCGGGCGGCATCAACGGTTTTTTGCATTTCCATTTCTTTGATACCAAACGACCACTCCGGCGTGAAATAACGCGGATTGGCCACCGGCGTGTACGGGAATGCCTGGCCGACAATTGCGACCTTTACACCGTTCATTTCTTTCATGGTGAATGGCGCGAACACCGGATCACCAAAGTCAGTGGTGTGAATGTTCTGGGCGACAAAATCAATTTTGCCTTTGAAATCTTTTTCGATAATTTCCTTGACGCGTTTGTCACCAAGCGTCATTTCCCAGTGTGCCGTCATCACATCCACACCCAGCGTCAGGCAGGCATCAACCATGTCCTGGCCTTTGGTCCACAGCGCCGTACCGCTGCCCTGCCAGGTGTCGCCGCCGTCGAGCAACAACGCGCCCGGCCGGCCGGCTTTGAGCTGTTTGACCAACGTCGCCAAGTGGGCAAAACCTCCAACCTTGCCGTAGGTTTTGCTGGCCGCTTCAAAATTCAAATAGGTGAAGGCGTGCGCCTCGCGCGTACCGGGGCGCAAGCCAAAATGTTTGAGCAGATTCTCACCCACCAAATGTGGTGGTTTGCCATTGGCAATCGCCACCCCCAAATTGACGTTCGGTTCACGAAAATAAATCGGCAGAAGTTGCGCATGGCAATCGGTCATATGCAGCAAATGCACGTTACCGAATTTCGGCAAGTCGTACAGACCGGCACTGCCGGATGGCGCGGCTTTCATCGCCAACGCCGCACCGTTATTCAGTGCCATGCCACCCGCTGACGCGATGGCCAATACATTCAAAAAC
>JAYTBF010000338.1:0-7067 GCA_043737175.1 Burkholderiales bacterium | reverse complement strand
TATCACCGGCACCACGCGCTGACGGGTGGGACGCTTCTACTTTTCCATAACCTGCGGCCAGACTGACGTCCGAGTACAGCCGTTGCAGGGCCATATTGCCTTCAGTTGGCGGCATGGGTGGGTAGGACTCCCGAAACGAAATGGTTGCAGAGGTGCCCGGCAAATTGCGCCCGACGATGTCGCGCATGCGGGCGTGCACCCGATCGCGCTGTGCCGTATCCAGGTAACGCAGGTCGCCACGTACAGTCGCTATCGGTGGAATGATGTTGTTCTTGCCGGAGACCGTTCCACGTGAGTTGCCGTCATCAAAATTGACTTCCGTGCCGATCAAAACCATGCCCGGGCTGAAGGTGAGACTCGGCTCCATCAACTCCTCGCGAAAACTGTTGAGAATGCGTGCTGTTTCGTAGGCGGCGCCATAACCGGCCACCACACCAAACACACCGGAGGAGTGCCCCTGTCGTGCCGTCACATTCAGCGCCCAACTCGATGAGGCACGACGGGCAACAGCAACAAATTCGCCGCCATCCGCCTCGCGCAAAATGTTTTCAAACGACAAGGCCACATCACTTTGTTTGGCCAGTTCAATCATCGGCGCACGGGATTTTTCCAGCGGACTGCCCACCTTCTCTTCATCGCCTGTCAACATAACCGAAATGCTCATATCATCGAGCGCGCCGGTCATATGCAGCGCCCGCAGCGCCTCAATCATGACCACATTGCCACCTTTCATGTCGCTCACGCCCTGGCCAAAAATCTTACCGTCTTTTGGTGCCCACAGTTGTACTGCGCTGTCTTTTTCAAACACTGTATCAAGATGTCCGAGTAGCAATAAACGTTTGCCGGTGTTTTTTCTTTTGGCATCGCGGCTGGCAATCAGGTGACCGCCACGCTGCATGCTGGCCGGTAGTTCAACCCAGCGGGTGCTGAAGCCGAGTGTATCCAGCTCATCGCGAAATAATTTGCCAACCGCGCGCACGCCGCCTTGATTGAGCGTGCCGCTGTTGATGTTCACCGCTTTTTCCAACAGCAACATGGCCGCGCTTGAGCGTGCTTTTACCGCATCCGCCAGCTTTTGCTCTGGCGGCGATAATTGCGCGAAGGTGGTTGTGGCAACCGTCAGAATGGCGCCAACTATTACGCTGCGCAGAGTCAATAATTTTTGCATGGTCGTTTCCAAGGAAAAAGAAGACAGCCTGCAATATAACCAAAAGAATCGCGCCGCTGTTGATGCCGGTGTCTGCCTGCGCGACTGAGATTCACTATGACGGCGACTTGCAACTCACGTTGAGTGGTCTGGATAGGATTGTCAACAATAATCCACGTAGGATGTCAGGTGGTGACCCGGCTCCACCAAGCAGGCATATATGGTGCCCGCAGATCAGAGCACGATGAAGATCGAGTTGCGATCCATGATGGCGGTGAATTCGCTGGTCGCAAGAAGCGAAGTCGAATCGGCGGGAACAGTCAATTCGGCGGCCTCGGCGGCTGAATTCGGGTCGTCAAGCGGGCGCGCACTTAAATCATTTGCAAACAGGCGCTGTTGGTCTTCGGCAGGACCATTCGATAATTTGGCTTGACCGGATGCATGATGGTTAAAAAACATGGAATAGTCCATTCTGGAAGCGGATCTTGAGAGGAATTTGGCTGAAGGAGCGCTTAAACAGGCGTCTTTAGTGAGTCGTTTTTGTTGTCGATCCGATTGACGATTCGATCGGCCGTTCGATTGGTAAACACCAGCGCGCCACCCTCCCAATAAACCTTGATCGTGTCGCCGCTGACAAATTGGCCGTTGCGCAGCGCTTGTGAAAGAGGCGACTCAATCTCCATCGCAATTACTTTCTGCAGTGGTTTCGCGCCGAAATTCGCATCAATTCCCTGTTTGGCAATTTCCGCCAGCGCTTCGTCA
This sequence comes from Burkholderiales bacterium, assembly GCA_043737175.1. Taxonomy (GTDB): domain Bacteria; phylum Pseudomonadota; class Gammaproteobacteria; order Burkholderiales; family Usitatibacteraceae; genus UKL13-2. Next base: position 5,158 of record JAYTBF010000338.1, on the reverse strand, counting down.
CTGACAATCAAGCCAATTCCGACCGCCCCCAGGCTTTCGATGCATCCTGTCAGCATTTGCCTGGCTGCGTTAATCGTCAGGCTTGCGGATGAATTTTTTTTGTATGGTCCCGGTGGCATGCCCGGAAACAGTCCGATCACGTTATTGGCTCGTTTGACCAATTCTGAAATTTGGTGGCGGGTGGTATTTCTCATCGAAGTCATTTCCCTGCTGTCAACTAGTTGGTTCATGGAGAATCACTCGCTTTCGTTTTTTTGGCTGGCTGGCTGGCTGGCTGGCTGGGTGCGCTTGGCTTGGAAGATGCAATCGGCTGCGATCGAGACTGCCGACACGTTTGCCGTGGTCGATACTTTCCGCCAGCAGGGGCTGGCTTGTACTTAAGCCGTCCTTAAATAATCTGAAACTCGACCTGCCGAGGTAGAATCGGCCTTCATTTATGCGAGGTGCCCTCGTGTCCGAGTGTTACCGCTTTGGGTCTATTGAAATCCGCACGGCCGAGCGCCGCATCCTCGTGGATGGGCAGCCCGCCGTGGTCGGCGCGCGCGCCTTTGATTTGTTGCTGACCCTCATCGATCATCGTGACCGCGTGGTATCAAAGGATGAATTACTCGCGCTGGTCTGGCCGGGGCTGGTGGTGGAGGAAAACAACCTGCAAGTGCAGGTTTCCGCACTCAGAAAATTACTTGGCAACCATGCCCTGACCACCATCTCCGGTCGCGGATACCGCTTTACCCTGCCGGTGGAGGAAGACGTCGCGTCGACGATGACACATGCGTCCGCCGGCAAACACAATCTGCCGGTTGCGCTGACCAGCTTTGTCGGCCGCGAACGAGAGTTACGGGAAGTCACCGAGTTGCTCGCCACCACCCGGCTCGTCACCCTGACCAGCATGGGCGGCACCGGCAAGACCCGCCTGTCTCTCGAAGTCGCCGCTGCCGTGCAGGCGGATTATCCGGACGGTGTGTGGCTGGTGGAGTTGGCTTCACTCGGCGTTGCGCGGCTGGTGCCAGAAGCCGTGGCTGCGGTGTTGGGCGTCAAGGAACAGGTCGGTCGCCCGGTGATGGAAGCGCTCGAAAAATTTGTTAAAGACCGGCAACTGCTGCTAATCCTCGATAACTGTGAACACTTGGTCGAAGCCGCTGCCGCGCTCGCCAAACAGTTGTTGCGAGCCGGGCGCGCCGTGCAGGTGCTGGCCTCCAGCCGCGAGCGTTTGCATGTGATGGGCGAGACTGCCTACCCGCTGCCGTCGCTCACGTTGCCCGCCTTGTCGCCGGGATCAGCGGCAACCACCGACGCCGATCAACTTGATGTATTCAAACAAAACGAAGCCGTGTGTTTGTTTGTCGACCGCGCCCGCGCCGCACAGCCGGGTTTTCAGGTCACACGCGGCAATGCCATCTCCATCGCCGATATTTGCCGCAGGCTCGACGGCATTCCGCTGGCCATCGAGCTGGCCGCGGCACGGGTGTACACCCTGTCGGTGGAGCAAATCGCCACGCGACTCGAAGACCGGTTTAGTCTGCTCACCGGCGGCGACAAAACCGCCGAAAGACGTCAGCAAACCTTGCGCGCCTCCATCGATTGGAGTGTCGATTTTCTTTCGCCGGCCGAACGCACGCTACTGCAGCAGCTTGCCGTTTTTGCCGGGGGCTGCACCCTGGCGGCGGTCGAAGCGGTGGCGGCATGCCAGACCACGTCGGAAAATACGCTGCTCGATGTGCTGATCCAACTGGTCGAAAAATCACTACTCATGATGGATGTCGGTGGCGAACGGTACCGGATGCTCGAAACCGTGCGCCAATACGCGCTGGAGCAATTGCAACACGCCGACGCGGAAAGCCAGACCCGTAGCCGTCATTTGGATTTTTATTTGGCGCTGGCCGAACAAGCCCGCCCCGAGTTGGCCGGCCCGGAGCAAGGTGGTTGGTTGGCACGGCTCGATCAGGAGCGGGAAAACCTGTTGGTCGCGCATGCGCAGGCCGGACGCATGGATGACGGCGCGGCGATGGGATTACGGCTGGTATGGGCGTTAAAACCGTATTGGATCACGCGTGGGTATTTGGCGCTGGGGCAGCAATTGACGCAGGAGGCATTGGCGCATGCCGGGGCGGGCGAGCGCGATATTGGGCGCTGTCGGGGTTTGTGTGATGCGGGCTGGATTGGTGTATTGATGGGGCGCTACAGTGATGCTAGAGAGCACTTGGAGGAAAGTCTTGCTATTGCGCGTGAAATTGGCGACCACCGCAGAATCGCAATGGCACTCCAGCCGCTCGGATTTGCTTGTCTTGGGCAGAAAGACATGATCCAGGCGCGCATGCATTTTCAGGAAGCGCTCGCCATGGCTGATGCGCTCGGAAACAAACGTGAAATTGCCGCCGCGCTGAGTGCATTGGCACAATTTCTGCGGATCGCGGGCGAGCTTGATTCGGCTGAATCTCTGTACTCAAAAAGTCTGGCAATAGCCCGAGAACTTCAAGATCGAGAATACATTGGAATCAATCTGCTCAACCTTGCAATGGTATTGATTGACCGCAACAATGGTGATCCTGCACCAATGTTGCTCGAAGTCTTGGTGATCGCCGACGAGACGGGCTCAAAAAGAATCGGGCAAAGCACATTTGAAGTCGCGACAGGTCTGGCTGCATTCCGTATGGATTGGCAGCATGCTGCTCTCTTTTTCGGTATGGCGGAGGCACAAGCTATACAAACAGGCTTGCAACGAGACAATGCTGATGAGGCATTTCTCGCGCCGAGAATTGAGCGGGCGCGAACAGCGCTCCAACCCGCTCAGTTTTCTGCGGCTGAGAATTCCGGCCGCGCGCTCACCTATGAAGAGGCAATCAGCGCCGTGCGCACTTGGCTGGAAGGTCCAACCAATTTGCCGGTCACAAGTCTGCCTTCACCGTAACCTAGTCGTTGACCAATGCCGGATCCAACGGCGCAATCGCCGGCTTGCCATCAAGCGTGACCGTGTATTTGTATGTGCCTGGCTTGGTATGTTTGTTCAAACACGAAAAACTCCTGCCGTCCACCGCCGGCTTGCAATCAACGAACTCATTGCCCTTTTTCTCAATGACAATCCCGTTCGCGCCAAAGGTGTAATTGAACTTTACTGGCGCGTGCCAGGTGACGGTTACATCCTTCATGTTCTTCGCAAAATAAATCGGTTCCTGGCTGACAACAATCTGTTTGCCATCAGCGATCGAGAGGTAAACATTGAGTGGATCGACTATGCCCATGTTTCTGTGGTGTGCCGCATGGTGTGACGCGCAAGCAGAGAGCAAAAGTGCGGCGAATGCGGAAACTAACAAAATTTTTTTCATGGGGCATTTCCTTTTTTTGTTGAGGTGAAGTAACACGGGGCGCGGCGCACATCGCCACGAAACCTGACGCTGCCAACCGTTGGTTGGCAGCGAAATATTCTACTCCCGCAGTCAAAAGCAATATTAGGCGGGCGTTGGGTGGCGGACGGGGTTATTGATTTTTGATGGTCAGATTGGAGTCTTGGATCGTTTTATGGCGGACCATTTGCACCCAAAATGGCTGGAAATGCCTGTGGATACTTGGTTTTGCCCGTGAGATTGATGTGTACGAGGCACCGGCGCCATTTTCTCCTTCCTATTTTTTGAGATTGTTTTGTTAACGATTGCCTATTATATTTGGCCGTCGCAACGAACGCCACGTCACTTTATTTTTCGGAGATAAAAATGAAAAAAAACGCATGGTCATTTTCCCGTTTATTGCTCGTCGTCGGCCTGGTGGGTGCGGCACATGCGCAGGCACAAGACAGCAGGTTCTATTTGCATTTGGCGGCCGGCAAGGGTGATTACAGCGAAGGCGTGGGTGCGTCTGCCGCCAATAATGGTAATAGCGGCACGGCCAGCCAATTTGGTGTCGGTTATCGACTGAATCAAGCGGTTGGGCTAGAACTTGCCGTGTTTTCATTTGGCGACGGCAAAGTACGCGAAGTTAGCACCCCCCATGCACAATTAGCTTGCAGCATACGGCCCGGTGGTTGTCCCGCGTTGCGTGAGGGCAGCATCAGTGTGCGCAGCACTGCAGCGTCGTTCTTGTTATCGTCACAGCTTGATCATAATTTGAGTGTGCATGGCAGACTTGGTCTGGCCAGTACTGATCGCTCGTTATCAGGATCGGTCTTGGTCAGCACCGATTCATTGGGTCGCAAGACGGAAGGTTTGCTCGGTGTGGGGCTCGGCTATCAGATCATGCCAAATATGAAAGCCACACTCGAATGGCATACCTTAAGCACCACCAAAATGTCGATGTCGACGTTGGGCGTGCAGGTTTCATTTTGATGGCGTGAGTTGTAAAACTCGTTCGGACACGGGGGAGTCAAGCCTAATCAATCCACCATTTTATGTAGAGCAAAATTACAAACCGCCCTGTTGGCAGCCGTTTCCAAGCAAATATGTCTGAACTTCGTCGTGGATGATGGAGTTTGCTAATAAAACGACCATGGCCACGTTGATCATGTGACAGAATATCGAACACAGTCAACCGTGGCGTCCGCCGAGAAAGAAAAACACAATGCATGAAACAGCACATCGCGTTGTGATTATTGGCGGCGGCTTCGGTGGGCTTTGGGCCACGCGGGGTCTCGCCAATGCCCGCGTCAATATCACCCTCGTTGATCGCGCCAATCACCATCTGTTTCAGCCGCTGCTATATCAGGTCGCCACGGCGGGGTTATCCGCACCCGATATCGCCGCGCCGTTGCGACACATCTTGCGCCGTCAACGCAATGTCGAGGTTCGCTTGGGCAAGGTCATCGGCATCGATGTTGCTGCCAAAATTATCACCACCGAAGATGGCGCCGCGCTTGCATACGACACCCTCATTGTTGCCACCGGCGTGACACACGCCTATTTCGGCAATGAGGCTTGGGCACCACACGCGCCCGGCCTCAAAACACTCGTTGATGCGTTACACATTCGTCAACGCATACTGTTTGCGTTTGAACGCGCCGAGCTCGCCGGCACACCCGAGGCGCGCGACGAATGGCTGCATTTCGCCATCGTCGGCGGGGGGCCGACGGGCGTAGAGCTGGCGGGTACACTGGCCGAAATTGCCCGCCATACCTTGCGCGACGAATTTCGCCACATTGATCCACGGCGTGCGACGGTGCGCTTGATCGAAG
>JAYTBF010000337.1:0-2873 GCA_043737175.1 Burkholderiales bacterium | reverse complement strand
GCGGAGGCAATGGCGGTAATCAATCGATGTTTGATACACCAACCGACCCAGCCGAGATAGAGGGTCATGATGAGACCGTCTTTTTGTTGCTGTTCGGCGGTTGGTTTTAAAAGATATGCCGACATCATTGGTGTTAACAATCGCGCCACCACCAATGAGGCAAAAATCGCCAGTACAGCCGTCCAGCCGAACTGTTTAAAAAATTTACCGGGAATGCCGGCCATAAATGCCGTCGGTAAAAATACCGCAATCAAGGCAAATGTGGTGGCAATCACCGCCAAGCCAATTTCGTCGGCAGCCTCACGCGCGGCTACCAATGGTGATTTACCCATACGTAGATGGCGGGTGATATTTTCAATTTCAACAATGGCATCGTCCACCAATATGCCGACCACCAACGCCAGCGCCAACAGGGTGACGGTATTGAGCGTAAAGCCAAATAAATACATGCCGAGAAAGGTCGGGATGATGGATAACGGCAGGGCGGAGGCGGCGACCAGTGTGGAGCGCCAATCGCGCAGGAAAAACCAGACGACAATCACGGCCAGTACCGCACCTTCGATCAACAAAATCATCGAGCCGGAGAAATTTTCTTCCACCGGCCAGACGTTATCGATCGCTTCATCAATCTTCAGTGTAGGGTGGGCCGTGCGCAGTGTTTCAATGGCGGTTCTGACGCCGGTAGCTGTGGTGACTTCCGAGGCACCTTTGGTGCGGCTGATTTCAAAGGCGATGACACGTTTGCCATCCAACAAAGCAATCGCGCGACGTTCGGCAATGGTGTCGGTAACAGTGGCAATCTGATTCAGTCGAATCCGCCGTCCGTCGGCAAGTGGAATGTCGAGTGACGCCAGTTCAATCACCGTTTTCACAGTAGCAATGGTGCGCACTGACTGTTCGGCACCGCCCACATCCCCCCGGCCACCGGGAACTTCTTGTTGCACCCGACGCAATTGATGCGATACGTCTGCGGCCGTTACCCCCATCGACGCCATTTTTGCCTGATCGAGTTCGACGCGAATTTCGCGCGTGACGCCACCCAGACGGGCAACTTTGCCGACACCCGGTACCGCCAGAATCCGTTTGGTCATGTTGTTGTCAACAAACCACGACACTGCCTCTTCGTCCATCGATGGTGACGACACCACATAGGTCATGATCGGTTTGCCGGCCGATGAAACTTTGGAGATCTGCGGGTCGCGCAACTCCGCGGGCAAATCCGCCCGGACCGAACTCACCGCGTCGCGCACTTCGTTGGTCGCTTCACTGGCGTTTTTTTCGAGGTTAAATTCGACGTTGATGCTGACGGTGCCATCGAGAATATTGGTGTAAATGTGTTTGACGCCCTGAAGTGTTGCCAGCGCATTTTCAATTTTGCGGGCGACTTCTGTTTCCAGCTGGCCGGGTGCCGCACCGGGCAGGCTCGCCACCACGGTTACCATCGGCATCTCAATATCCGGAAAATCCTGCACGCCGGACATATTGAAACTGACCAGACCGGCAAACGTCAGCAGAATAAAAAAGACAATCGCCGGAATCGGATTGTTAATGGACCAAGTGGAAAAATTCATGACAAGTCCGGCTATTTTTTAGCGGGAGATTGTTTTGCAGTGGCGTCGGTCGCCGCCACCACTTTGACCAAATCGCCGTCGTTTAAAAATCCGGCACCTTGGGCGACAATCACGCTATCGGCTTTTACACCGTCGCGAATTTCAACACTGTCTGGAAAGCGCCGTCCAGCTTGGACTTTGACCTGTTGTACGCGGTTGTCCGGGTTGATGACAAACACATAAGCAAAACCATCACGCATCACCACGGCTTGTGGCGGCACCGTCAAGCCATTGGTTTTGGCCAATACAAATTCACCCCGCGCAAACATGCCTGCCTTGGCGTGGCGGCCCGGTGCCAGATCGACATATACCTGCACATTGCGGGTAACCGGATCAACCGTGGGTGCGATCATACGCACCGTGCCATCGACCGTGTCACCGCTTGGGGTCATCACCACTACTTTTTGGCCTTTGCTAATTTTTGCCAGTTCCGAGGAGGTGACTTCGGCGCGCCATTCCAATCTGTTTTTGCGCACCAGCCGGAATAATTCCTGGCCGGATTGCACTACCGCGCCCACGGTTGCCAGTCGCGCGGAGATGGTGCCGTCGTCCGCTGCCACCACTTGCGTGTTGGTCAATCGCACCTGGCTGACTCTGGCCATGGCGCGTGCCGACGCCAGCCGTGCCTCGGCGGTTTTGGCGGCGGTCAAATATTGATTGATTTGCTGGCTCGACATGGCGCCGGTTTTTTCGAGCGTTTTGGCGCGATCCGCATTGCCTTGGGCTTCACCCAGGGCTGCTTCGGCTTCGGCAACACTGGCGCGGGATTGCGCCATTTCGGCTTCGACCTGTTCGGGCGCGAAGGTCGCCAACACCTGGCCTTTTTTGACGACGTCGCCGACATTCGCCCGCACTTCGTCAATTCGCAGTCCAGCGACTTCGGCACCGACAATGGCCTCTTGCCACGCGGCGATATTGCCACTGGCATTGAAGGTGGCGGCAATCTGACTGGCGGTCGGTTTGATGGCGGTGACGGTCAAGGCTGGTTTGGTGTTTTTGTTATCGGTGGAAGACTTGTTTTCATCCGCAGCAGTGCTGGCATTGCTAACCAATATGGCAGCCGCGATCAGTACAACAATGCTGGTAAGCAGGGCGACCTTCTGCCAACCGGGCAGGGTCGATAAGGCTTTAGCGGGGCTGTTCATCACTTCACATCCTTAATTGGTCTGTATTCTGATTTACCTGATGCATCTGATGGGTGATCGCGCCAACCACCTCCAACAGCTTTGTACAACGCGATCCAAGCCGTCAGGCGTTCGCGGG
>JAYTBF010000336.1:0-15916 GCA_043737175.1 Burkholderiales bacterium | reverse complement strand
GCCGATGCCTTGGCGCAGGGCGGCGTCTAAAACTGATTCGTCGGATTTGGCAATAAACGTGTGGCCGGACGGTTGCAGGGTAATGGTAAATTCAGTAGACATATTTCAAGTTTGATAAGGCCGCAAGGCAAGGTTGTAGGGCGAATGTTAAAGGCGTCCACTATACTTTGACCAAATGACAAAGGCGAATACGATCAATTCAAACCCACCCGCGTATGCCGTCTCACCTTCAATGAAAAAAGCATTGGTTGTCGGATTTGGTGACATCGGCCAACGGGTGGCGCGGCTATTAACCTCTGAATATGCGGTCACCGCACTGATTCGCAACCCACAACGCAGCGCGGAGGCTGATTTAGTTGGCGCAAGCCATTTGCTTGGCGATCTTGCCGATTTGACCAGCCTTTCGACGCTGAGCAATCAAGCCAACCGATTCGAGGTCATTTTCCATTTTGCGCCCCCGCAGGGTGTCGGTCTGGAAGACATCCATTCCCGCAATTTAATTTCTGCATTGACAGCTGGTTTGGCGGCCTCGCCAACCAACCACCTCAAACAACTCATCTACATCAGCACCACCGGCGTGTATGGCGACTGCGCGGGTGCCATCATTGACGAAAGTCGGCCACTCAATCCACAAACAGACCGCGCCAAACGCAGGGTCGATGCCGAACAATGTTTACAAGCGTGGGCCACATTCCACCACGTCAAATTGGTCATCCTGCGTGCACCAGGCATTTACGCCATTGAACGGCTACCGTTGGATCGCATTCGATCCGGAACCCCGACCATTTTTACCAACGAAGATTCTTTTACGAATCATATTCATGCCGACGATTTGGCTGCGGCGTGTTTGGCGGCGATGGCGCTGACCAACGATCAAATATTAAACGTGGTGGATGACAGCGATTTGAAGGTCGGCGACTATCTTGATTTGCTGGCCGATCATTTTTATATCGCCCGGCCATCGCGCGTGTCGCGGACGGAATTTCTAACCCGCGTCAACCCTGTCACGGCGTCGTTTTTGAATGAATCGAGGCGCATTCAAAATGTGCGTATGAAAACCTTGCTCAAGCTAACGTTAATCTATCCGACGATTCAAGCGTTTCTTGCCAAGACGCCGAGCACGTCTGCTGTACCGCGCTGAGTCGCGCTGAGTCGCGCTGAGTCGAATGTGCCTGCCAATCCCGTTACGGTCCGGCCAGCAAAAAGTTAACGTTCGCGGCGAAATTCGCCCTCGATCACCCGCTCGCCACTAGGTGAGCCTGGCGAGGCTGGTGGACGAGGCGAAGTGCTGTTTTGGGTTGAATCCATTGCCGCGCCACCGGCACGCGCAAACGCCGGCTCACGGATCGGAATGAGCAGGATCACCAGCGCCAAAATGTCGGAGATCACGCCTGGGAATATGAGCAACAATCCGGCAATGACGGTGCGAAAACTATCGATTAACGCGGCGATTGAAAATTGCCCCTGAGACAGGGCCTGACCGAGTCGCGCGATCAGGGAAAACCGCGCTTGTTTGATCATCACCACGCCGGCAATGGCCGCAAATACAACCCACGCGAACACCCAGCCTGCGTGACCATCCTCACCGGCGGCAAGTTTGTACAGAACCACGGCTTCGGTCAGCGGAAATCCGACTAAAATGGCTAAAATTAAAAATCGCATGATGGTTCCTATTTTGATGCGGCAGGACAAATGCAACAAACAATAAATGTATCCAGTAGCGGCATTTACAACAGCGTCATCCGAATGGATCATTTTTCGGCCGCGCTGCTGTAAAAATCCACACGCTGATACGACCGTGGCAGGTCAAATTTCGTTCACACGATCTATTTGATCGGTCGCGCAATTTCGAGTCAAGCCGAACCTGTCGTTGAATTTTCCGCAGGCAGTAATGTCAGCTGGTGACGTCAGCTGGTGACGAAACTCCTGCATTGGCAACCAACCGGACACAAGAAAAATGATCAAACAAGCTACATTTGGATTGGTAAAGTTAGCGCTCGCTTTTTTGGTATTAGCCATTTATCGGCCAGTTTTTGCGACTGAGCCGCTTTCTGTAACGTCCGCCCCCAAAAGTTTGACCGCCGCGAAACCTGCCGTGGATGATGTTGATCCACGTGATGTATTTCGACCCAAAATTCGTATTCGTGACCGGTTTACCGCGGAAATCATCTTTGCCATCCGCCCGGGTTTTTACCTGTATCGCGACCGATTGCAGGTCGAACTAGTAGACCAGACCGCTACCGGAAAGCCATTAGCGGCAACGGTCAAAAAATCTACGCCCATAGCTGGCAAAACCGCTGCGGTCAAAAGCAACGCTTTGTTGGCCCTGTCGATTCCCAATGGCAAGGCAGTGGATGACCCCACGTTTGGCAAGGTTGAGGTGTTCGAAACGAGCGTCACGATATTGGTCGATCTCAGCCGATTCCAGATTGGACCACCAACTGAAAAACCGGCTCCAACCAGCATTAAAGTCGCGCTGATTTCGCAGGGCTGCGCCATCGCAGGAATTTGTTACCCGCCGCACAGCCACGAGTTTTTGCTGCCATTGCAGATGACCACAACAGCGAATAGCTGGATTAACCCGCAAAATGAAACTTCGCTACGCTTTGGGCAGGCCAGGCGGCCGACGCAATCAAGCCCGTCAAGCTCACCAAGCCCGTCAAACCTGCCCGGGAAAACATCTGCGCCGAGTATTGACCCAGCAAAATTGTCGCCCGGCAAATGAACCAGCCAATATGAGCCCGCCAATATGAGCCCGCCAACACGGCAGGTAACGGCTGCGACAATCGCGTGATGATCAACACGATTAATGCAGGCGCGGCCCGTGCCTAAAAAAGCGGCGTTATTTATTGGCTTCGGGCTGACGGTCATCGCCCTGTTGGTGCTCGCGGCGGTGTTGATTGGCCGCTTGGAAAATCAGCCGGAGGTCACCAAAACCGTCGCGGCCGGATCAGCAGTGACAGCTTCCGTCATTTATGCAACCAGCCTTCCCGACCTGAACGGCCAACCGCAGGCAATTGGCCAATGGAGCCAAAAATTACTGGTTCTCAATTTTTGGGCAAGCTGGTGCGCACCCTGTATTGAAGAAATCCCAATTTTAGTTCGCCTGCAGTCAAAGTACGGCGCAAATGGACTACAAATTGTCGGCATCGCCGCGGATTCTGCGGTAAATTCGGCCAAGTTCGCTCAAAAACTTGAAATCAACTATCCAATCCTCGCTGATGAAATCCGCGCCCTTGAGTTCTCAAAGCGGGCTGGAAATCGTTTGGGTTTACTACCGTACACCGTGGTTTTGAACAGTCGGGGCGATATTTTATTAACCAAACTCGGCGTCGTTGTTGAGTCCGAGCTTGAAGCGCTCATTCAACGCCACCTTGAAAGTGCAAAATAGTCAGTCATTTTGTTGCAATTACGCCCATCTTCGGCAAATACGCAACGAAAATGTGCCGTTTTGTCCAATCTCGCAGCTGACCATTGTCGCCAAATGCGTTTTTCTGATACTGACCTTACATTTGCTCAAAATGGCGACACCTTCCTGACTGCCCGGTAATCAACTTCGGTGATTTGTTAGGTAATTTCACTTAAATTCAGGCAAACTACCGCCATGAAAAGTATTCTTGTCCTCCACGGACCCAATCTCAATTTGCTCGGCAGCCGCGAACCAGAGATATATGGGACCGACACCTTGGCCGATATTGACGGTCGTTTGCTCAAAATTGCCGCCGGGTCTGGTGTGGGCTGTACCTCCTTCCAAACCAATAGTGAGGGTGACCTCATAAACCGGATTCACACCGCCAAGGCGGATGCGGTTGGCTTTATTGTGATCAATCCGGGCGCTTTTACCCACACCAGCATCGCCTTGCGGGACGCGTTATTGGCGGTAAATATTCCTTTTATTGAAATTCATTTGTCCAATGTGCATGCGCGCGAACCATTTCGTCAGCATTCCTATTTGTCAGACAAGGCCGTTGGTGTCATCTGCGGCTTGGGGGCAAGCGGCTACGAATTTGCCGTGTACGCCGCCATCAAACAGCTTTCACGCTAAACCCCAGCAATTCCACTTCGTTTAGAAACGGCTTCCCACCCCCTTTTAGTGGGTGTTGCGGCCAAAAACAATATGTTGGCGACACCGATCGCCACGCCACAGCAGGAGACGGGAAAATGGATTTACGCAAAATCAAGACACTGATTGACCTGGTACAAGAGTCGGGCATCTCGGAACTGGAAATTACCGAGGGCGAAGAAAAAGTCAGAATCAGCCGCTATGGTGCCCAAAATTTTGGCCAGATGCCGATGATGATGCAAGCCGCTCCCGCGGTCGCTGCGCCGGTCGCCGCGCCCACACCACCACCGCCGACCGGCCACACTCTCAAGTCACCGATGGTTGGTACTTTTTATCGCTCGCCATCACCAGGCTCTTCATCGTTTGTCGAAATCGGCCAAACCGTTGCCAAGGGACAAACGCTTTGTATTATTGAAGCGATGAAACTTTTGAATGAAATTGAATCCGACGCGGCGGGGGTGGTGAAATCAATTTTGGTGGAAAACGGTCAGCCTGTTGAATACGGGCAGCCTCTTTTTATCATCGAATAACCGCGAGGATTTGTCATGGCGGTATTCAGCAACAAGCTCCGCCCCGGAGCAATGTTTGAAAAAGTTCTGATTGCGAATCGTGGCGAGATTGCCCTGCGCATTCAACGCGCCTGTCGTGAGATGGGCATCAAAACCGTGGCGGTGCATTCGGAAGCCGACTCCGACGCGAAATACGTCATGCTCGCCGACGAATCGGTTTGTATCGGACCGGCTGCATCCAAAGATAGTTATCTGAATATTCCGGCCATCATCAGTGCTGCAGAAGTCACGGACGCGCAGGCCATTCATCCCGGCTACGGATTTTTATCCGAGAACGCTGATTTTGCCGAGCGCGTGGAAAATTCCGGCTTTGTTTTTATCGGTCCCAAACCCGAAAACATTCGCATGATGGGCGATAAAGTCGCCGCCAAGGCGGCGATGCGAAAGCTAAACGTCCCGTGTGTGCCCGGCTCGGAAGGGGCATTGCCAGACGATCCATTGGAGATTCGCAAGATCGCCGCCGAAGTCGGTTACCCGGTCATTATCAAGGCCGCCGGTGGTGGCGGTGGTCGCGGCATGCGAGTGGTGCATACCGAGGCGGCGCTGGTGAATGCCGTCCAAATGACCAAAGCCGAGGCGCAAACCGCGTTTGGCAACCCGGTGGTCTATTTGGAAAAATACCTGGAAAACCCCCGCCACATTGAAATCCAGATTCTTGCGGATGAATTCAAGAGCGCGATTTACCTCTGGGAGCGTGATTGCTCGATGCAACGCCGCCATCAAAAAATTATAGAAGAAGCCCCCGCGCCGGATTTGAAGCCACGTCTGCGCGACAAAATCGGCGAACGCTGTGCCGATGCCTGTATCAAGATGGGCTACCGTGGGGCCGGCACCTTTGAATTTTTGTTCGAAAAAGACGAATTTTATTTTATTGAAATGAATACTCGTGTTCAGGTTGAACACCCGGTTTCCGAAATGATCACCGGCGTCGATATTGTGCAAGAGCAAATTCGTATCGCTGCCGGCCACAAATTGCGCTATCGACAAAAAGACATCGAACTTCGCGGCCACGCCATTGAGTGTCGTATTAACGCTGAAAATCCGGTGAGTTTTGTGCCGTCGCCGGGGCGCATCACCCGTTTTCACGTGCCGGGCGGACCGGGCATTCGTGTCGACTCACATGTGTACACCGACTACTTTGTGCCGCCGCATTATGATTCACTGATTGCCAAGGTGATTGCCCATGGCGACACCCGCCAACAAGCATTTGCGCGCATGCGTACCGCATTGTCAGAAATGGTGGTTGAGGGTATTCATACCAATCTGCCATTGCATCAGGAGTTGCTGAGTGATGCCGCGTTTGTTCGCGGTGGCACCTCGATTCATTTCCTGGAAGAGCGCATGGCACGTCTGAAAAAAATATCCGGCGACGCCGACTGATTACACAATCCGTGTCAGCATTTTCACCATGCCGTTGATCTCCATTTCAATCCTGCTTGATCGTGAGTCAGCCGATTTATTCGGCGACGCCTTGATTGAAGCCGGTGCCTTGTCGGTGTCGGTGGTGGATGCCGACGAGGGCACCGATGCGGAACGGGCAATTTTTGGCGAGCCAGGCGCATCCGGTGGCATGTGGGATCGTTGTCAATTGACCGCCCTTTTCCCAGCGGATGGTGAAAATACCAATGCAGTTGCCGCCATGTGGCAGGCAGCCGACGCACTCGGCATCACTTCGCTCAATTTCACGCAAGTCCAAGTTGACGATATTGATTGGGTGAAACAAAACCAGCAACAGTTTCAGCCGATTGCCATTTCTGAACGCATTACGATTGTTCCGACCTGGCACCAACCAAACAATACGGCCAACAACGCAATCAACATTATTCTCGACCCGGGCGCCGCGTTTGGCACCGGCAGCCATGCCACCACCCGTCTATGTTTGCAATGGCTTGAAGAGAACGTCGCGCCGGGAAGGACCGTTCTTGATTACGGCACAGGTTCGGGAATTTTGGCCATTGCCGCGATGAAGCTAGGCGCCGTGGAAGCGTACGGGGTCGATATAGACGCGGCCGCTGTTGCCACTGCTGAAAACAACGCCATTCAAAATGACGTTGCGATTAAGTTGGCGACAACGGACCATCAACTGGATTATGTTGCCGACATCACGGTGGCCAATATTTTGGCCAACCCGTTGAAGATGCTGGCACCGTTATTGGCCAGCCACACCCACCACGGTGGCAAGTTGGTGCTGGCGGGCATTCTCGACGAACAAGCCGAGGAGATCATCGAGATCTATCGCCCCTACTTTAAGCTGGCCGTCTGGCGGCAGGCTGAGGGCTGGAGTGCAATTGCCGGAATTCGTGTTTGACCCCGCCGCTCAGCTAGAATTCGGCCATGCTACTTTCGTCATGTCCAAAATGTAACGCACAATTCAAAGTTGCCCCGGAGCAATTGAACGTCCGCCAGGGGCGGGTCATGTGTGGTCGATGCCGCCACGTTTTTAATGCCTTTGAATCATTAAAACGCGTCGAAGACGAAAATACGGCAGAGACCGTCGATTTTTCGATGATTGATTCCAACCGCCCCGGTTCCACCGAAATATCGGTGTCCAACGAACAAGTGGACACTGCGGTCGAATCGCGGAGCGTGACCCCGATTGAAACAGACCGATCAACGGAACAGTGGCCGAAACACCTCAACCTCCCGCCCGCGCCAAACACTACCTTGCAGACGGAATTGTCGGATAACACCGATGCCCACACGGAGGTTGTTGATCCCGTGGTGGTGCCAGACGACATTGCTGATACGTCAACCCCGCCTGTTGACCATTTGCTCGGTCCGGTCGAGCATTCGATTTCATCGGTTACTACTGAATTAGACAATGCTGAAAAAGCCAGGCTAATCTTTGCCACGGACAATCCGCTGATCACCGGGGCATTGCCAACACCACGCAGCCACGGCAATTCTATTTTTTGGAGCGCGCTCAGCAGCCTTGGATGCATTATTTTTGGTTTGCAGTTGCTGTATTTTTATCGCAGCCAAGCGGTTCAGCAATTTCCGCCGTTGCGGCCTTATCTACTGGACGCCTGCCAAATCATCGGCTGCACGGTACCTTGGGGTCGCGACCAATCGCTGATCAAAATTGAAGCGTCTGACTTGATTGAGCCACCTGGAAAACCGGGTCGCATTTTATTGACGGCGACCATCGCCAATCGCGGCCCAACTCTTCAGGATTTTCCGTCTCTTGACGTTAAGTTGATCGACGCCAGCAATGTTGTGTTGGCAAGCCGAATATTTGCACCCAGCGAATATTTGGGCCGTACCCCAACACACGCCGAAAACATCGCTCCCAATGCCGAGATATTCGTTAATCTCAATCTCGAGCTGATTGGAAAATCACCCGCCACCGGATATGCGCTGCAGGCATTTTATCCATAACTCCAGCATTTACGGTGGTTTCGCGGCATTTGTGTCTGAAGTAGCGCGCCAACATTGCAGTTTGGTATAACCATCCTCAACCGTTTGGGTCAACGTCGCCTGTGAAACGGGCCGACGCGCGATGCACATTGATCTGGTTTTGAATAAATTTGCCGGTGCCGGTTCGCCAATTGCGCACCATCAAGCGCGATTACGCCGTCGCGACCGCCAGCGAATTCACCATACGATAAACTGCCCGGTCAATCACCGAGGTTTCGTCCAATATTTTGGCGGCACCATTTTTGAGTTGCCGCTGTAATGCGTCTGGCGCAATCGACAACGCTTCCATGGCACCCGGATTGGTGAATAAATATACGCCTCGCAGTGGACTGATCCAGGAAAGTTTGGCGCGTACTTTATTTCCGCCCTCATGCAAAAATTCAACCCAGGTGCCACGTTTAAGTTCAGGCGCGGGGTTTTCGGACCGCAAACCATCGGTGTCGATGTTGTTGTTGTTTGCTGCCGCTGCCATAGTGCCCTGGTCGCGATTTATTTCGTCCGCAACTGACGGCAACGGTGCCACAGGGCTATTTTTCTCCCCACCGATCACTTCGATATCCACGCCTTCGGACGTGAACTGTATTCTTGCCATTCCACAACGGTTCATGGTGTCGGCTGCGATTTTTCTGACCGCCTCTTCGGCAATCAACTTGTCAAATAATGGCGTAACTGCTGCGTCTTTATTGGTGGCGGCAAACATGGCGGCCATACTCTCACCGCGCAGGCCGGCCTTCACTGCTGCGGCATGACAATCAACCAAGGCCGAAAAAAAACGATCCCGGTCCATCTTTTCAACAGCAGCGATGTCGAGGCCGGTTTGTAATCGCCGCAACAGCAGCGGCAGGGCGGCGACCAAATCGCGACGCTGGCCGGAGTCAACTTTTGCCTCGATACTCCATAACAGCTGAGCTGCGGTTTCCAATGCCTCAAGAAAACGGGTGTGGCGTCCACCCTCACGCAAATACAGACGCTCCAGCACACGCGCCCATGGGCCACGCAGCATGGCCCCCACCGGAGTCGGCAAATCGGCACCCATAGGCAAACGTTCTATTTCAGCTTGCGCAACCAAACGCGCCATTTCCTTCTTTTCGCGTTCGTGCATCGCCCGCGCCGATTTTTCGACCACGTCTGCGTTGGCCGCCTCGCGCGCGTGCAAAAACACATCAAACTCGTCGATCATCGTGTCAAACAAGGCGATGTCTGTATTAAATTCGCCGTGAATCCGCTCAACAATGAGCTCAATTTTTTTGTATAGGGGATCGTCACGCGACGCCTCACCGGCAAACGCAACGGACGCATTTGCCAAACGGTCAAGTAAACGGCGGACAGGATGATTCTTCTTCGAAAAAAACGCCTTGTCGATAATCGCGGCCTTCAATACCGGAATTTGCAGGCGGGCAATCAGCGCCTTGATCGTGTCCGGGATTGATTTATCGTCAAACACATAATCGAATAACAACGCAACAATGTCGATGGTCATGGTGTCAACCTGGCTGGAGCCTACCGCCACCCCCTGTGCCTTGATGTCACGCAATACACTCAGGTTCGCCGCATCAACCACACAGGCAAAGTCAGTTTGCGAACTTGGCAATACCGACCCTGTTGCATGAAAGGTATTTCGCTGTTGCTGAATTTGTGTCAGCGCAACAATCAGCTCGTTCGGAGTCATTTCGGTATTTTTGGCGCCGGACATGCTGGACGCCGCCACCATGTTCTGCGCGGCGTTTACCGCCAAACTTCCCGGCAATTGCGATGCTGTTCCGTCGCCGCCCGACTGCACCGCAGATTGCACAACTTCACTATGGTGTTGCCCGGTTGGGACGTGCAGCCCTCCGGACATCAGTTGCTGCAGGGTCTGAAAAATTTCAGCGGCAGAGTTGCCCGGTATCCCGCCACCTGGCAAGAGTCCGCTGCCAGCGCCCGCTTCCCGGCTATTGGCAGGAGGCCCTGCCGGGCTTTTGCGAACAATCTGAGTTTGTGATTTTCTAAATGTTGGCCGAATGGTCGGCAGAATTTTCTGGGCGACCAAATGGGTATTGATGTCGTGATAAACACACAACATTTCCTGGCCCATATGCTGCTCGACCATTTTTAACAGCGTCAACTTGGTTTGAGCACCGGAGGTGAATTGGTTGCAGGCAAACTTTAGCGCCTGCACCACGGTATCAGGCGCCATCGGATTGGCATCATCAGCGAGCTCGGGGTCGGAAAGTAGAAACCCCATCCGCTGGGACAACGCGCGCAATTCTTCGTCACACTTATTGGTGAATCGCCGGGCGATGTCGTTGACTGCAATGTTTTCGGTGAGTACGTCATCGTCAACCAGTGAAAGCTGCTCCATATGGTAACGACCATCGGCGCTTTTTTTGGTGGCGATATTGCCGGAGTCGGTCACTTTTTTTTCGAAACAGCGTACAAACTCGCTGCGAAACGCCGCCTCAATTTCACTGCGTTTTTCGCGCGCTTGTTTACGCGCATCCAGGTAAACATTTTGTGCTTCCCAATCGACGGTTTTACCGGCGAGCTCAAACAGTTCATCTTCAATCTTGTTAAATGCGTCAGACAACGCGGCGGAAATGCGGGTCAGCGCAATATCACGGCAGGAGTTGATAACCCCGGTTGATTCCGCACTGACCGGGCGCCGTTGATTGGTGCGGGCCGCATTAAATGCAACAACGTTGTCAACGGCATGCGCCATGTTCGTTCCTGTCTGCCGCGCCGTAGATCAAATGGTCGCCACAAAAAAGTAACCGAACAAATCTCATCGAAAAATAAGAACGCAGTCGCGCTGCCCCGATGGCGGGGTATGCGTTACGAAAAATCGCAGGAGGAAAATTCGCGCAAATCCGCGACGACGTTGGCATAGGATTCGCCCCAACACTTGCGGCGAGACCTGCTCGGTCTGATTTGCTTGGACACAGTGAATCCGCGCCAAATAGAATAATTTCCATCACTCGACTTTCTGGTAATCCCGCTATCGTTGGGTTTTAACATCACCCGTTAGACCGGAGACTTTGCGTCCTCATCTTTCAATGAGTTTGCCCTGTTGCAGAATTTGCTTCGAAATGCTCGCCCTGTTTATTCTGGCATTGCCATGTTGCACAATGAACAAAATAACCACGACATTTATGTGCGCCGGCACATGAAGCAACCACAACGCCAATTTGGCAGTTTGCGAAATTGAAGTCAATCGTTTGTGTGCCGCCAAATAAAAAATAGCCGATAAATTCGTCGCCGAATCGCGACATCAGGTGATTGTCGGAACCTGCCCATTGGCCCACAGAATGGCTAAAAAACTCGCGGGACGGCCGTATTGGTCGCGCTCGTTATAATGGTGTTTTTTCCCACTCGCACCCACGGACCCCTACATGCCAGCTCTCATTTGCGGCTCGATCGCCTACGACACCATCATGGTTTTTCACGGTCGCTTCGGCACCCATATCCTGCCCGACCAGATTCATATTCTCAACGTTTCGTTTCTGGTGCCGGATATGCGCCGCGAATATGGGGGTACGGCCGGCAATATCGCCTACAACCTGATGCTGCTGGGTGGCGAGCCGCTCATCATGGCGACAGTGGGTGATGATTTTGCGCCCTACCGCGACCGGCTGGACGGGCTGGGCATCAGTCGCGCGCACATAAAAGAAGTGCCTGGCACCTTTGTGCCGCAGGCATTTATCACCACCGATCTGGACGCCAACCAAATTACCGCCTTTCACCCCGGCGCCATGTCTTCGTCGTATATCAACAAGGTCGGCGACGCAAAAAATGTTGCCGTTGGCATTCTGGCCCCGGACTCGCGCGATGGCATGTTGCAGCACGCCGCCCAATTTTCTGACCTGCGCATCCCGTTTATTTTTGATCCCGGCCAAATGATGCCGGTCTTTAATGGGCATGAACTCAAACATTTTATTGAACTGGCCGACTATGTGGCGGTCAATGATTACGAAGCCCGTGTATTGGAAGACCAGACGGGTGAATCACTTGAAAAACTTGCCACCCGCGTGAAAGCCTTTTTTGTCACCAAGGGTGCGGAAGGATCGGTCATTTATACAGGTGGCCAACAAATTGTCGTACCTTGCGTAAAGGAAAACAGACGGGTCGACCCGACCGGTTGTGGTGACGCCTATCGTTCCGGTCTTTTGTACGGAATCGAACGTGGCTGGTCATTTGAGAAGTCCGCAAGATTGGCCAATACCATGGGCTCCATCAAGATTGAATATCGCGGGCCGCAAGGGCATCACCCGACCCGCGAGGAAATTGAGATCCGTTATCAAACGGCATACGAAGAGTCGCTGTGGGACTGATTAAACGAATCCTATTTCGCTTTCACGCATAGTTTTCATCGCCATATTTGGCAGCCAATACGAAAGGAAAAATGATGAATTTGAAATTGATTACAACGGCGTTCATCGTCAGTGCTTTTTTAGCGGGCTGTGCATCACCCGGAATGGGAGGCGGCGATTACACCCGTGGCCAGACCCGGGGTGAAATGCATGTGCGCCTTGGCGTGGTGGAAAGTGTCCGTGACGTGGTGATTGACGCGCGTGACTCCGGTACCGGCACCCTCGCCGGTGCGGCGCTCGGCGGCGTGGCGGGATCCACCCTCGGTCGAGGTGATAGGGCAAGTGTTGCCGGCGCGGTCGTCGGCGCGGTCGTCGGCGGAATTGTCGGCAGCAACATTGAAAAATCCACCAACGACAAAAAAGGCGTGGAGGTCACCGTCAAACTTGAAGGCGGCAAGCTGGTCGCCATCACCCAGGAGAAGGATGAAGAGTTTCGAGTCGGCGATCGCGTTCGTATCCTGTCTGGTCAGGGCGCAACCCGCGTATCCAAATACTAGCCTGCAAATTTCACGGGTCGGCCTGTAAAAACGACGACGGGCAATGATGGCGATTTGTTCGCCGTCATTGCCCGTTTGTTTTTTGGGTGCCACGGGCATTGTTTGCGGCGCTCACAACCTTGCACGTTGCGGTCAGCCCATGGCTTTGGAAAGCTTGAACCGCACATTGCCGGCTTCATTTTTGTCGAGGGCAAATACATAACCCGCATCTTCGGCCTGCCGTGCCGCTTGATATAAACCAATCCCCAAGCCATCGCCACGGCCGCTGCCCACCGGCGCATTAAACAATCCTTCGATCACCAGCGCCGGAATCGCGCTGCCGGTATCCGCAACCAGCAATGCCGGGGCATCACCCGGGTTCAGCTCAACAATAATACGAATGTTCGGTTCACGCTGGCGTTTTTTCCGCGCATTTTCCAGACAGTTTTCCAGCACCGTATCAAACACATTGGCAAGAACATTGCCAACCATTCTTTGGTCACCGACAAAGGTTATTTCATCGGCTTGATGGCGCAGTTTGGTTTCCGCCCACCACTGCGACGCCGGCACAATCACGTTTGCCGATGCCACGCCGGGGTTGCGTAATTTATCCAGGGTCGCTTGTAATCGCTGCGTGAGTTGCGGCAATTGTCGTTCCAGCATTTGCTCAAATTCCGACGCTTCCCGCCGCTCGGGCTGGTCTGCCGACAGGACATCGCGTCGTTTTCGAGACACACTGCTCGCACTGGCAATGGCATACATTGACTGCAATAAATTTTTAATGTCGTGTGTGAGGCGCGCGCCGGTTTCATGAACGGCCTGCATATAGGCGTTTTGTTTCATGGCCTGTTCACGCCGTTTGCCTTCAAAAAATTCACCGATCACCTGAGCCAGCAGCCGCACGTGCAAAAACAGCGCAGGCGACAACGCGATTTCCGTATAAAAAGTGATTTCCAAATCGTGATACCGAAATGTCGCCGAATGCTCGGATTCGCGGCCAAACCGACCGTTGCCATCCGCACTTTGCACTCCGTCCGGTGAGCGCCAGCGGGCACCCAGAATCCACGGCAGAGTCGCCACTTCATCCATCGCCGACTCGAGAAAACGCGATGGCGAAATTTCTGTTTCAGACAACTCGGCAATACGCCGCATCCACAATTCAAACGGCATGCCCACTGTCATGAGATAGCGTGAAAAATAGGTGCGTAAGCCACCGAATCCGGAGCGGGGCCCCCACAAAATCGCCAAAAACAATAACGCACCGGCAAACGACAACACGGTGAGCAACACCGCCGGAAAATACTGATTGCCGGTGACCCGCATCGCCGCCACACTGCCAAGCACCAGCACCACCACCAGCTGAAAAACAAAAATTGAATAGAAAAAATCGAATACCTGTGTAGTGTGCTCGTCCTCTGCGCGGAACGGTAGAAATACCATCGCCACCAACACCACCGGAACAACATAGGCAGCCAGTGTGTGGATACCCTCTGGCAACACATTGGCAAGGGTCAACAGCGAAACCGGCACCGTCCACAAAAGCAAAATGGCAAATAGATAGAGAACCGCAACCAAATAAAACCGGCTGCGGCGCGCCGCCTGCGAGGTGAATACCTTGCCGCCCATAATGGCGATCAGAATCGTAATCCAGGTCACCAGCATCCAGCCGGACAGGGAATACAGAATCGCTGCGGTAATGCCGATCAAAACCGCAACCGCAATCACATTCAGCTCGCGCTCAGCGGACACAAACGGCTGCCAAATCAAAAATAATCCAAAATGGACCAGCAACCATACCCGCAAAAACAAACTATCTGACTGCGATATCAACGCCAGATGTAGTGACACCAACATGGCAATAATGAGCCAGCGCCGTTGCCGAAGTAACCACGACGTGGAGGTGGAAAGATTGGCTGTTGTTGCATTCATAGATAAGCGTGGGCTCGTTTAACGTTTGGAGTTACCCTGATTGTGGCATGGCGTGGGGGACGTTTTTCATTCAACATCACACCGACCCGCCAACATTGCCGAAATGCGACCGTCCGAACATCAAACTGTCGAAATCCTGGACAGCAACGTCTGTTTACTGACAGATTTGTTTGATCGCACGACGTCGAAATTTACAAAAAACTAATGAAATCAAATGGTTACACAGCTGGCACGGCAATTGCTCTAATGTAATTGTGCAATCTTTAATCCATTGGAGGAAAACATGAATACCCTATATTCCCTGTCCCCACAAATTCAGTACCAAATCGCCGTTGCGGTTTTGGTGGTCGGCTTGGCCTTTGGCCTGGCTGCCAAGTTTTTAAGTTAATTTGTATTCGCTGTCGCCCTAAATCGTTACCCACTCTCACACAATAAAAACCACAGGAGCTTTTATGAAACGTCAACAATCAGGTTTTACCCTCGTCGAAATCGCCATTGTTTTGGTGATTGTCGGCTTGTTGCTGGGCGGTGTATTAAAAGGTCAGGAATTGATCAACTCCGCAAAAGCAAAAAGCTACGCGCAGGATTTCCGCACCATCCAAACCGCGTTGTATGGTTTTCAGGATCGGTTTAAAGGCATTCCCGGTGACTTGTTGGGGGCGAATACCAAAATTACGGGCGCAACGACGGCAACCACCCCTGGAACCGTGGGCAATGGCCAGATTGAAGGGGCTTGGAATACTACGGCCAACACAGACGAGTCTTGTTTGGCTTGGCAGCATATGCGGCTTGCCGGCTTTTTGGCCGGCAGTACGGATGCTACAACTGGATGCTCGGTAGCAGGCAATGCTTACCAGCAAATCAATGCCGACGGTGGCCGCATCGGCATCAGCAGCACCATGCATATTACCGGTATGACTGGTTCCTACAATATTTGCTCCACCGGTGTGCTGGGCAAAATTGCCAAGCAACTGGACACCCAACTTGATAATGGCGATACCGAAACGGGCTCGTTTCGTGTTGCCGCGATTGGTGTAGCCGGGCCTGCGCCGGCCCTCACCACCGCAGCGACTCTGGATGCCAATTCGTATGTAGTCTGCCTCTCGTTCTAAGCGG
>JAYTBF010000335.1:0-7096 GCA_043737175.1 Burkholderiales bacterium | reverse complement strand
TTTCACGGGAAAAATACCAAAGCAACACATACACCATGGCGGAGATAGACACAAAATTCATCACGAAAAAGACCGCGACGGTTTTCATATCGAATTGTTTTGAATCCCATTGCAGCACGTAATCAAACATGCCGGACAGTGCGGTCATAAATACGTAGGCCACAAACCAAGGAACCGATTCACGTGTACCCAGAATGACAATCGCGCCAACCGGTGCCAACAAGGCCCAAAGCGACACGCCACTGGCGTTGACAAAATTGCCAATCGACCATTGCAGGGCAAACGGGGTAAACAAGAATAACGACAACTGCATCATGCAAAACGGGTCGAGCCGTTTGGTGCGCAGGTAAAAAATAATGGTGCAAGTCGAAATGCCCTGGAATAACAAGGGAATGGAGGTGGAGAAAAACTTGCCAAAACTCCAATAAATGGCCAGCCACAGGACCGAGGCGAACATCATCAGCCCGGTGGAGAAAAGCAACATGTCACCTGAGAGCTTTTGCTCCGGCGTCAGCACTATTGGTTTATTGCTCATGTTTTGTCGGCGTCTTGCCGTTTTTCAACATCTGCCAAAGTGCCCCCTGAGGTTCTCTCGTGTTCATTATTATCGGCATGAAAGTGTCGAACTTCACTCGTCAATTGTAGTGAAAGCCTTCACCTAAAGAAATATACACAGCGCAATGGATATTAACGCAAATGTCGACGCCAGTAACTGGCAATTATTACACAGCAAATCGACGCCAAAGCCCAGCATTGCCCAGAATCAGCTAAACTTTGCAGGATATTATTACTGGAGATTTCCTCCATGTCGATGTCTGACCGCGATGGCCTGATCTGGGCGGATGGCAAGTTGATCCCCTGGCGGGATGCCACCACACATGTGTTAACCCATTCTTTGCACTATGGTTTGGCCGTATTCGAGGGCGTGCGCGCCTACAAAACCGAATCACCGATCTTGGGCACGGCAATTTTCCGGCTGCAGGAGCACACCAAACGGCTGTTTAATTCCGCCAAAATTTACCAAATGCCAATGCCATACAGCATGGACGAAATCATGGAGGCACAGCGGCTGGTTGTTCGTGAAAACAATCTGGAAAGCTGTTATTTACGTCCACTTGCCTATTACGGCTCGGAAAAAATGGGCGTCTCGCCGAAAGGCTCTACCGTTCATATCGCCATTGCCGCCTGGCCATGGGGCGCTTATCTGGGTGAGGAAGGATTAAAAAATGGCATCCGCGTAAAGACCTCGTCTTACGCCCGCCATCACGTCAACGTCACCATGCCACGCGCCAAAGTGTCATCTACCTACGCCAATTCAATCCTGGCCAACACCGAAGCAGTCGATCATGGTTATGACGAGGCATTATTGCTGGACACCGAGGGATATGTGGCGGAAGGTGCGGGGGAAAATTTATTTATTGTTCGTGATGGCAAAGTCTTTACCCCGGAGTTAACCTCGGCGCTGGATGGCATTACCTGGCGGTCGATTCAAATTCTTTGTGCCGAACACGGCATATCCGTCGAAGCACGCAAAATTACCCGTGACGATGTATATATTGCCGACGAGGCCTTCTTTACGGGAACTGCGGCAGAAGTGACGCCCATTCGTGAATTAGATGGACGCGTCATTGGCTCTGGCACACGCGGCCCCATCACCGAAAAATTACAGTCGGCATTTTTTGACATCGTCTACGGACGCAATCCCAACTACCATTCCTGGTTGACCCCGGTAAAGTGACTTCCGCAAAATGAAAACACCCTCAAAAAGAGACCAATCTGCCAGCGTCACGGTGACGGCAAAGGACCTACCATTGCATTGCCCGATGCCGTCGGCATCACTTTGGGACAGCCATCCGCGGGTATTTATCGACCTCGCCACCACTGGTGAGGCCAATTGTCCGTATTGTGGAACCACGTACAAATTGAGCGGTCCGGTCGGCTCGGCGCATTAGCGGGGTGCCTTTGCCACGCATTCTGATCATCGCCCCATCCTGGATTGGTGACGCTGTTCTGTCCCAACCGATGCTGAGCCTGATCAAAGCAACATCTGACACCGCAATCGATGTCGTTGCCCCGCCCTGGGTGATGCCCGTGTACCAGCGCATGGCGGAAGTGAGCCGCGTGATTGAGAATCCATTTGGCCATGGCGACTTAAAACTAACAGCACGGCGCGCTTTTGGCAAAAAACTGGCCGATGGTGGTTATAGCCACGCCTATGTACTGCCGAATTCTTTCAAAAGCGCGTTAATCCCGTGGTTTGCGGATATTCAAACTATTACTGCATACCGTGGCGAAAGCCGCGGTTGGCTGGTGAGTGATTGCCGCCGACTGGACAAGACTAGTCTGCCGACCATGGCCGAGCGATTTGCCTGGTTAGCCGGACCGGCGACCCAAACAACACCAATCGCCAAACTACCAGAGCCAAGTCTTCCCGTGGATAAATCAAATCGGGACCAAACAATTGCGAAATTTAAGCTGGATACGACCACACCAATTCTTGCCCTGTGTCCGGGGGCCGAATATGGCCCTGCCAAACGATGGCCGGCAAGTCATTTTGTGAAACTGGCCCAAACCCACTTAGACAAGGGCAGACAGGTCTGGTTGTTTGGTGGCAAAGGGGACTTATCCATCGCCACCGAAATCAACCGGCTTACTTTGTATCAATGTGTCAATCTGGCCGGACAAACAACACTTGACGAAGCAATCGACCTCATCAGCCTGGCCCATCATGTTGTCACCAATGATTCCGGCCTGATGCATATTGCCTGCGCTGTCGGGGCACCAGTCACCGCGCTGTACGGTTCGTCGTCGCCCGCCTTTACGCCGCCGTTGTCCAAAAAAGCGCGTATCGTATCTATTCAGATTGAATGCAGTCCCTGTTTTCAACGCCAATGTCCGCTGGGTCATTTTCGCTGCATGAATGACTTGAGCGTGGAAATGGTTGCACGCGCGATGGTCACACCGCCGGATGCGGCCACCCACAGTGCGTCAACACACAAACTTGAAACCTAAGGAAACATCGTGATGAGAAAAATTTCGCTCAATATGTTTGTGCTGATCGTGACCGCGTCAATCGTCGGCATTTATGTTCCGGCCGGACAGGCTATCGCAGCCAGTCAGATAAAATCCACACTACAAAAATCCACCCTCAAGGAGTTGGATCTGGATTACATCGGTGATCTGGAAGCGTGGCGCGAACGCGTCGGCATCAGTCTGAAACGCGACAATGGTTGGTTAACACTTGCCGGTCGTTTTATCATGAAGGACGGGGTGAATACCTTTGGCACCGGCGCGGATAACAATATTGTTTTCCCCTCGGAACTGAAGGGCGTGGGTCCCGCACGTCTGGGCAACATCGTAGTCGACAGCAAGAATAAATCAGTCACACTGCAATTGGTGGAAGGCGCAACCTGGAATGCCGGCAATACACCCTTTACCGGTTCACGCGTACTGGGCACCTCGACCGACAGGCGCGACTGGGTGTCAATGGAAAACATTGCCATGCATGTGATCGAACGCGACGGCAAATATATTCTGCGGTTGGCGGACAACAAATCAAGCGTGCGCGCAAATTTCCAAGGTCGACTCTGGTATCCGCCGTCCGCAGAGCTTTTGGTCGAGGCCAAATATTTCACCTATCCACCGGGGCGGACTATTTCCATCGTCAATGTACTTGACGAAGTTTCCGAAGAGGCCTCGCCCGGTTATGTGGAATTCACCATTCGCGGCAGCAAACATAAACTCGATGCGGTCGGTGATGGTGATGGATTATTTTTTGTGATTCGAGACGGCACCTCGGGCGACACCACCTACCGTCCATCGCGATTTTTATCGATTGAGAAAAAACCGGAACCGGCAAAAACATTTTTGTTGGACTTCAACCGCGCTTACAACCCACCGTGCGCGTTTTCGGAATTCACCACCTGCCCGTTGCCACCCAAACAAAACATCCTGCGTATTCGCATTGAAGCAGGTGAAAAATATCGCAAGCCGGGCTGAAGCAGCCCGGCTCTCGGTCCGACTTGTTATTTTGTTTCCGCGTGCGCCTCGTCGATCGCGAATTTCCGCATTAGGTTTTCAGTCGCTTGACGTTCGCCGACCCGAATCAGATCGTTTACAAAACCGGTGAACTCCGCGGCGTCCGTCGTCTTGGTCGGTGGATAGCTGAGCTTGGTTTTCCAGAGGGTCGTGATGCCTGACTGAAATTTCGCCAGGCGTTCTCCGTACATTTTTGCCTCATCATCCTTCTTTTCACCCTGCGCCATGCGCTCCATTGCCCGTAGGCCGACCATCATTTCGATATTCGTTTTGCCGATAGCAATCATTTTTTCGGCCATTTTCCTGCATATTTCGTAGCGACCCGTTGACAATGTTCCCTCTGGGTCAGGATTGCACATCTGAGAAAATCGGGAAAATTGGGGCATTGTTAATTCCCCTGCAATCATCAGCGCAGCAACTTCTTCATCCGCAAAACGATCCAACCCACCAGCCGATTTTGCCGCCAGCCGGGCGTAGTGCAGGCCCATTCCAACCGCGCGACTAAAATACCAATCCAAATCCGGCTCGTTGGATGCCCTAGATAACAACACTTGCGTCTCGATGTTGCGGCCTTGCAAAAATTCTGAACCTGCAAAAATCAACCATCCAATGGCGTTCCTTGGAAAATTATTTGCGAAATCAATTACCCGGTTTCGTTCCAAGCACATTGGCGCGTTAATCAAACCGGCACAGTGACTTGCCATTACAAACTGCACAAACGAACGCGCCAATTCCCGCTGTTCCGGACTGGTCGTATCTTCCGCAAGCTGCCAAGCTTTTTGCAATGCCGCCTCTTGTCGTTTGTCCTGATCAGCATCTGTCCTGACCTTGCCATCTTCCTGGTCCGACAAGCGAACGGACTTGGCGGAAAGTGCAATCGCACTAGGATCATTTGATGACGCCATTAACGCGAGCGCACTCTGCACAATTCGTTGATGAATCTCTGCCCGATTGGGCGCTCCTTGCTCGGCGGGCACTACAACCGCCTTTTCCGCATGATCCGGCACAGTCGCGCACCCATAGAGGAATGGCAACCCAAAACAAAATAAAATCCTGCCAACTGCAATTTTAAATTCAATGTAGCGCACTGGAATTCCCTTCAAAAAGTCAGTTTCAAAATTCGCACGGATTATGCCAAATTTTTTTCCAAATCGGAAGCAGTGTCAATATCAAAAACAATCCCGTCGTCGTCAAGTTCAACGATACTCACACTTTTTTGATGACGCTGGATCAATTCACGCGCGCCACTGTCACCTACCAGCAGGCGCAGTTCATCTGCGAATGTTCTGCCGAATCCAACCGGATGTCCGCGCTGTTGTTTGGTCCGGTGAAACGGCACCACAATTCCTTGGCAACTGGCCAGCTTTTCGGCAATTTTTTCAATCGACTGCGGATGGATAAAAGGCATATCACCCAAACCGATTAGCCAGCCATCGGCATCCGCTGACGCACCCACACCACAGCGGATTGATGTGGCCATGCCCTCGACCGCGCGGATGTTGATGACAACTGTTCCGCCCAGTTCCGCCACGATTGCGTGTGTGTGTGCAATCAACTCCGGATCGTCCCGCACCACGATCACCACCTGATCGAGCGCGGCGCGCATATTACGCACACTGGCATACAACATCGAGCGACCATCCGGCAATTCCGCCATTTGTTTGAGGCGCGTGCTGCCGCCAGCACCTGCTGTCGAAAACCGTTCGCCGCAACCGGCCGCCAATATCAAGCCGGTTGTCACGCTACGTCGGCCGGCAGGTTGTCCACCAATGGCGCGGCGCGATTTAAGATGAGGTGATTGCGGGCCGCCACCAATTCTGCGGCGATCGCGATGGCAATTTCCGGTGGCGTCCGACTGCCAATGGCCAGACCGACCGGACCGTGTAACTTCGCCACCTGTGAAGCTGTGACATCAAACTCCAGCAAGCGCTTGCGGCGTTCATTGCTGGTTTTGATCGAACCAACCGCGCCGACATAATGTGCCGGCGTTTTTAGCGCCTCCATCAATGCCATATCGTCGAGTTTTGGATCGTGGGAAACCGCCACAATCACCGTCCGACCGTCGGGCTGAAACGCAATCACTGCATCGTCCGGCATACCACTTAAAAAATCGCAATGATCCACCCGCCAGGCAGTTCGATAGGCTTCACGTGGTTCACAAATACTCACCGCAAAATCCAATGTCTTGGCGATTTGGGCGAGGAAGACGGCAATCTCCGACGCACCAATAATCAACAGGCGCCAACGTGGCCCATGCAGGCATTGAAAATGGGTGTTGTTGATCGATGTTTCTTCGACATCGTCTAAATTCCGAAACTGCCAAGCCCCTGTCGTTAAATCAACTTCGCGCATAAACAATACGCCACCGGCAATTTTTTTCAGCAGCGCGTCGACACGTGCCTGATCCAAGCCGGGCTCGATGATTACCTCTAGTTCGCCGCCGCAGGGAAGTCCAAAGTTTCTGGCTTCTTCACTATCAATGCCGTATTGCTGGACGATGGGTTGATTGCCTACAAACTCGTTGCGCCGCAGCACCAAGTCATCCTCAATACAACCACCGGAAACAGAGCCGATCACAATGCCATCGTCGCGTATCGCCAGCAATGAACCGGGCGGACGCGGACTCGCACCAAAGGTGCGTGTCACCGCCACCAACCAGACGCGGTGACCCTGCTGAAGCCATTCGTGCAGATTATTTAATACATCCAAATCAAGTGATTGCATTTTTATAGAGGGCTACCCGCACACAATATGAAAGACCAATACCCACGCCGTGGATCAGCCTTTTTTGCCTGAAAAAGCGCGTCAGACGGTGACTTACTCGGAAGCACCGGTCGCAGCAAAATTATCTGGCCAACCCGACACCTGCATCAGCCCCGCCGACAGGCACCAATTGAAAATGTTCCAGTACCGCGCTAGCGTAATGGTCATAAAAACGCGACGTCAAATTGTGATGCGAACCGCCTTCCGCACGAAAGAAATGTTTTCTTGAGGTGGCTGCTGCATACAATTTTTCGCTCATAGCAAACGGCACAATCGTGTCTTCCGTGCCGTGTGC
>JAYTBF010000334.1:0-2887 GCA_043737175.1 Burkholderiales bacterium | reverse complement strand
TAATGACCCGCTCATTTACCGGTGCAATTTCCACACGAGCAACGTCTCGAACGCGGACTGGATAGCCGCTGGCATCGCGAATGATAATTGCCCCAAATTGTTCGGGCGTGCCGAGATCAGTTTGTGAGAGAACATTAAACTCACGTTTGTCGCTCTCAATCCGACCGGCGGGAATTTCAATATTCTGACGGCGGATTGCCTCTTCGACATCCTGGGTGGTGATTTTGTAAGCAGCCAGTTTTTCGCGGTCCAGCCAGATGCGCATCGATGATTTGCGTTCGCCGTTGATGCGCACATCTGCTGCACCCTCGAGGGTGTTTAAACGTGGTTTGATGTACAGATTGGCATAATCAGATTGTTGAATCTGGGTGTGTCGATCACTCGAAAACGCGATGAACAATATTGGGAATGCGTCGGCATCCGACTTGGACAAAATGGGTTCTTCAATGCCGGGTGGCAGTCGGCCACGCACGCGCGAGACTTTGTCGCGAACATCGGCTGCTGCCGAGTCGGAATCACGCGACAGCTTAAACGTGACGGTAATGTCACTTTGTTCGGCGCGCGAGCTTGACGTCAGGATGTCGACGCCTTCAATTCCGGATAAAGAATCTTCCAGGGGTTTGGTCACCTGACTTTCCATGACGTCGGCCGACGCACCACGGTAGTTGGTGGTGACAGTCACAATTGGTTGGTCTATTTTTGGCAGTTCTCGGACCGCGAGGCGGGAATATGAAATCAGCCCGACCAACAGGATCACCAGCGAAAGAACAGCCGCAAAAACCGGACGTTTTATGCAAATGTCAGATAACACCATAATTGAACTCTACAGTTTGTTTACAGGTAGGCTGGCAGGGGCACTGGATTTGGCGGTGGGGGTCGGCTCAACAGCGCCATTCATGGTCGCAATTTTGACTGGGCCGCCGTCACGAATTTTTGGTTGCCCGGCGGTCACCACAACATCGTTGTTCGTCAATCCGCGCACCACTTCAACAGAGCCTGCAATGCGCGCACCAATTTCAATTTTTGTCCGCAGCGCACGATCATCGGCAATTCGAAACACAAAAAAATCGTCGCCGACTGGAATCAAAGCTTGCTCTGGAATAAGCAGCCCTTCCTGTTGATCGCTGGTGATCAACCTCACACGCGCAAACATGCCCGGCCGTAGCCGTGAATCGGTATTCTTTACAACGGCGCGAATGACGATCGAACGTCCGCTTGAATCAATCAGCGGGTTGATCGCCAAAACCCGGCCGACAAAACTCATATTTGGGACGGCGTCGAGCGCTATTTGTAATTGTTGGCCGACGGAAATCTGTTTTAAAAATAATTCCGGAATGCGGAAGTCCACTTTTAGCGCATCAATATCTTCGATGTTGACGAGATCCTGGCCTTCACGAACATAGTCGCCAACACTGACCAAACGCAGGCCGGTGGTCCCCGAAAACGGCGCCTTGATGTCCAGTTTTGTTAATCGTGCGGCAGCCAAATCGGCGGCGGCGATGGCAACTTTATAGCCGCTCTCCGCATCATCCAACGCCTGGCCTGAAATAAAGGCCTTTGCGTGCAGGTCGCGCGAACGTTCAATACGGCTTTTTGCCAGTGCAAGATTTGCTTCGGCTTGCTGCATTTCGGCGCGTTGCACGGCTTGGTCAAGCCGCACAATGACCGTTCCTTTGTTGACGCGCTGCCCTTCGCGAAAGTCTATTGACGCAATCCGCCCGGAGACTTCAGGCCGCAAGATGACAGATTCGTCAGACCGTAGCGATCCAACTGCCGAGATTGTTTTGGCCATGGGTGCCATTTTTACGCGCGCTGCATCGACCGTGGTTGGCGGCGGAGTACCCGGTGCAGTTTTGGCTGACGACGATGGTGCAGTGGACTTGTTGGCGAGGTTAGGTTGAGCCGTCTGACGGATGCCGAGCCAGAAAAAAAGACCTGCAATAGCAACGCCCGCGACAGCAATACCTAACCAACTTTTAATATTTTTCATTGTAAAAAATCAATGGATTAAATTGCTATACAAAATCCCGCATAAACGGTGAAACTTGACACGTTCAAACGTCGATAACGAGATGATTAAAAAAATTCAGCATCAATTATCTCGCGAATCGACCATGGACACTTTGACTAGCGTCACTAAGCTGGAATGTCTGGATTCAGTTGACCGTCTAAAAAGGCGATCTGATCCTTGAGTAGCAACTTGCGCTTCTTCATGCGCTTCAGTTGTAGTTCGTTTTGAATCGGCGCATCGGTCAGCGCGGAAATGACAAGGTCAAGATCGCGGTGTTCCTGCGAAAGCTCGATGATTCTCGATTTGATGGCGATGGTGGGATCGTAGGACACGGGATTGAGGATTAAGAGCTTAAATTGAAAGTATTTTTACAATGAAACTGCCATCGGCAGTGGTCAAGCTGAACATAGGCCCGTCGATTGAGGTGAATTCGCCATTAACGGCGGAGACCAATTTCCTCAAACATAGAATTAGTAACGGCGTGGCCGTAAACAATTCGCCGTTGTGCGGCGCAGCATTTGTATTGCTTGCCTAAACCGGTGGTTAGGCGTGAAATACGCTTTCAAATGTTCAGTTTATCGGTTTGGTACAAGCATGCAACCTGCTAGAAACGACTTCGATATCACCAACCGAATACAGACGACTGATCCAAAATCAGTCGAGGATGAGATTATCCGCTTATTTCGTCTGCTCTACCCTGATGCGGGCCATGCATCTATTTCCCGCGCCTTTTCTGACATGGGTAAGCTGTATAGAGGCGATTATCCAGGCTACCGCGCGTGTGACACTGGTTATCATGATCTTCAGCACGTGATGGATGTGACTCTTGCCATGGCCAGGCTGATGGATGGTTGCGAACGCGCGGGGGGCGACGCG
>JAYTBF010000333.1:0-16000 GCA_043737175.1 Burkholderiales bacterium | reverse complement strand
TTTATAAGCGGTCCACGGCATTAAAGGCGCAATTGGCCGATTCTTGGCCCACAGGTTGCCGTACCGTTCCTGGAAAATGACCACCGCGCTTGGCTTGTAATTGGGCGCTCAAGCTGCGCGTTTTTTCAAGTAGCGCATCAACGACCCCACCAACGGCAATTGCTCGTAAAGTTCGCCGGCCGCATCCCAGTAGTCGCGATGGTATTGCACGCGCCCATCGGCGGCGAAGCGAATATGCGACGCTCCGTGAATTTTTCGATCGAGCCTTGGCTTGATTGTTTTGAGGCGAAAGGTGAAATCCCAGATGAGCAATGCGCCGTGCGGCTGTTCAATAGTTTCGATGATGGTGAATTTTGGCGCGTCCATCCGCACGTACATGTCGGCAAAAATATGCTGAAGTTTGTCGATGCCGGTTACTTCGTTGAAGGGGTCGCGAAAATAGGCGTCTTCGCGGTAGACGTTGGCGATGGCAGACACGGAGGCCGGCGTTAGCGTCTGCCAGTAGTCCACCAGTTGTTTGAGTTCGGTTGAGCGTGTCATGATTTGATTGTCCTTTTGATGGCCGCAAAATAAAGCGTGTAAGGCAAATGGCGCAGCGCTTTCAACATGCGGGTAAAACCTTTTGGAAAGTGAATTTCGAACTCACCTTTTTCAAATCCCTTGATGATTTCAGTGGCCGCCTGCTCGGGGCTAATCAGTGACGGCATTTCAAAGTCATTCTGGTCGGTCATCGGTGTTTTTACGAAGCCGGGACAAATCAAATAGATGTCCAGGCCTTTGTCTTTTAAGTCCAGATAAAGCACTTCGGCGAGGTTGATGAGTGCGGCCTTGGTGGGGCCGTAGACGAGACTTTTCGGCAATCCGCGATAACCCGCGACACTGGCCACCAGCGCAATACCACCTGATTTGGCCTTGAGCAATCGCGGAATAACGATGGACAGTCCATTGAGAAAGCCTTCCCAGTTGATGGCCACCATTTGTTTGGCGACTTTTAAATCCAGCTGCCACGCGCGCATGGGGGTGAAGTCGCCGGCCATAAAAATAACCAGATCGTAGCCACCCCACGCGGCGATCAATTTTTCTTCGGCGGCTTGGATGGTTTCGACCTTGGTGATATCCAGCGGCAACGCAAGCGCACGATTGCCGCCCAGGCGGGCGACGAGTGTTTCGAGTTTGTCCGCGCTGCGCGCCGACACGGTCGTTTTTGCGCCGAGTGTGTGCAGTTGTGCCGCCAGTGCGGCACCGATGCCGGTTGACGCGCCGACAATCCAGACGCGTTTGTTGGTCCAATCGGTGATTCTTTTGTTGAGTGACATGGGATGTAACCCCTTCTACTAATAATCAAAATCAAGCATTGGTGCGCATTTCAAGACATTTTTCGCCCGTGTGGATCGTCAATGCTGGTGTTTGCAAAATTCTTTTTGTTTTAACGCTTACGAAAAAAGATGCTGATCTCGGCGACCTTGATGCCCAGCTTTGACATGGTGGTGCGATTGGTCATGGTCTTGTCGTCAATCATCCACATCCAGTCATCCATATCCATGTTGTAGACCGAGCCATCGACGGGTAAGGCCAGCACGTAGTTCCAGCGCAGCGCATTGCCCGCCGCTTCGCCCTTGGCTTCGCCGACCACATCACCCGCGCTACCGATATACCGATCGCCCTCTTTGCGAATTTTCCACACGCGTTTTTCGGTTTTGCCATCCGACCATTGGAACGATTCATCGAGAACACCTTCGTTGCCATTCCATTTGCATTCGATCACCACATACATGCGGCGGAGCACTTTTCCAGAACGATCCTGAACCATTCCCCAGCCCTCAACGGTGCCGTTAAAGTAACTGGCAAGATCCAGCTTTGGTGTTTCTTTTGCGTAGTCTTGCGGCGACAAGCTGGTGCAGGCGCTCAGCATAAAAAAACTAAAAATCAAAAAAAATCGGCGCATGATCAGGCCTCCTTTTGTATGAGTTGCAAGTGGTGGGTTGGTTATGACCGCGGCAATGTGCCGCCGGAAAAAAATGGGGAGCGAATCAGGGCAAAAGCCGCCACCGCTTTTAAAACACAAGGCAGCAGGGCGTACACACCGGCCAGATACATCAAGCTGTCCGGCGCCGCACTGGCGCCGGGGTGATAACCCAATATCGCCAGCGCCGGTAAGGCAATGCCGGCTGCCAGCGCAAGGTTCATTTTGGTGACGAGATTCCACAGCCCAAAATAGGCACCTTCGTTGCGGCCCAGTGCGCGTTGATCGTCGTCGTCGATCACGTCGGCGAGTAGCGAGGGTGGCAGCGCAAGATCGGCACCCAGGCCCAGGCCGGACAAGAGGCAAATGATCATAAACGGTGTCGTGTCACCGGCCTGCAGCGTAAACGCCCATACAAACGCAACAATCGACACCACCATGCCGACGCACCAGGTGCGGCCTTTGCCAATCCGCGCCGACAGCATCACCCAAAGCGGCATACCAAACGCGCCTGCCGCAAAGTAGGCAATTAGAAAATGTGCGGAGAGAGCCGGGGCCTGGATGACGTCGTCGATATAAAACAACACCAGCGTCGCCGGAATGGCCGCCGCGATACCGTTGAATACAAAAATCAGCAGCAGCTTTTTGAAGTGCGGATTATTAAGTGGCTTCCACATTGCCGCCCACATATCCCGGGTGGCGGCGCGGGTACGCACCAATGCGCGCGGTGAAAACACCACGCTCATCAACACCATCACCACCAGCAGTGGCACAAAAATGGCGGAAAATTCAGCGAACCCCTGGCGCGGTCCATGTTCCTTGGCAAGCACCTCCGGCAGGGCCGCGGCGACAAAAACGCCGATGAGTCCGAGCCCTTCGCGCCACGATGTGACACGCGTGCGCTCAACCGGGTGATCGGATATTTCGGCACCATACGCCTGATAGCTGATCTGCACCATGCTGAATGCGGTGTAAACCAGAAACAACATGGCCACCAGCCACCACGCCAGCTGATTTTGCTGCCACTGCGGCGGGTGAAACAAACCAAACATGCCGGCAGCGAGCAGGGGTGTGCCAATTATGACCCACAGCATTCGTCCCAGCGGTGCGTCGCGATATCGATCGCTGAGATAACCCAGCAGCGGATCTTGAACGGCATCAAATATGCGCGCGGCCAGCAACAAGCCGCCAATGGCAATGAGATTCAGTCCGACCACCCCGGAATAAAATTTGGGGACGTGGACGTAGATTGGCAGCGCCGCCATGGCCAGTGGAATACTGGTGAGGCTGTACGCGAATAAACGCCAATTGGAGGTGCGGACATTGATCATAGCGTGTTGAGCAGCGAGCGATAAATAGCAGGGCCGCGGTTACGGCGTGCCGAGCAGTCGCAGTCGCAACTTTGGCTCGGACGATTTTTCAGACAGCCAGATATCAAAAAACGCTTTGGCAAACTCCGGGTCGGGCACGACCGCAATCAATTTTTCGCGGGTATAGAATCGCGCTTCTTTGGCCGGTATCGACAGGCCAATTAACGTGTCGCCCTGCTTGATGTCCGGGAAAATCTTCGCCATCTGCTCACCCCAGCGTTTCAGTTTGGATTCATCGTTGTAGCCTTGTGCACGCATTTCTGTCACGCTGCGCTCGGCAATATCCTTGCCGCTGAGTGACATGTCGTATACCAATTCAACAGCGAACGGTTCGGCGTGGCTGAAGGGCTTCATCTGTGTCCACAAACGCACGTCATAAACCTTTAACCCGAAAAAACGCATGGTGGCTTCACCGCGTTTGGCCAACCCCGTCAGGTCACGTGTAACCAAGTCCGGCAACGATTGCGCCGAACTGCCAGGGGATATCACCACCAGCGTCAATGCCATCGCCACAGGCAGCAGCAACGCCGCCGTCATTCGTAAAAGTCCCTTTGGTCGATCCACGCGTGTCTCCTTAATTTGCACGGGTGAGCTCAAGCTGCATCACGTCTGTCCTGCCGGTGCGGAACCCGGCTTCACAATAGCAGAGATAAAAACGCCAAATCTGCAGGAATTTTTCGTCGAACCCCATCGGTTTGATTTCGTCCGCCTTGGCATTCACGCGCTGCAACCACCATTTGACGGTTTCAGCGTAGTCGATGCCGAAGCAGTACGGCTCACCCGCGACAAGCCCGGCTTTTTTGGCGTCGGCAATAAACCGTGGAATGGGTGCCAACATGCCGCCCGGAAAAATATATTCTCGGATGAAGTCGCTGCCGGCACGGTAGCGCGGGAAGACGTCCTCGGCAATGGTGATCGATTGTATGACCGCCCGGCCTTTTGGTTTCAGGCGATCGTGCACCGACTTAAAGTAGGTTGCCCAAAAACGCTCGCCGACGGCTTCAAACATTTCAATCGAAACGACGTAGTCAAACTGGCCGCGTACGTCCCGATAGTCGATCAACTGCAGGTCGACCAGATGCGTCAGATGCGCGTCGGCAACACGTTGTTTTGCATATTGAAGCTGCGCGTTCGACAAGGTGATGCCGGTGACCCGGACGCCACGGGTGCGCGCGGCATATTCGGCGAAGCCACCCCAGCCGCAACCCATTTCGAGAATGGTTGCGCCGGCAGGCGGATTGAGGATGCCAAGAACGCGCTCATATTTGGCTGTTTGCGCCGCCGCCATCGGCTGGTCATGATTGCCGTTGAACAGCGCACTCGAGTAGGTCATGCAGTCGTCCAGCCACAGCTTATAGAAGGCATTGGAAAGGTCGTAGTGTGCAGAAATATTTTTCTTGGCCTGCTCGCGTGTGTTGGATCGCAGAAAATGTTTGATACGAAACATGAATGCGACCAACGGTTTGCCATAAAAAACTGAAGCCAGCGCTTTTTCATTTTCAACACACAACATCAGGAACGCGGTCAGGTCGGAGGTAAACAGCCGGCCGTCCCGATAACATTCGGCGACGCCAATCTCGGCCGACTTGATTGCTGCCGTAGCCACGCCCCAGTCGGCCATACGCAGGTTGGCATGCGGACCTTCATGGGCGCCGCGGAACAACGTGGTGTGGCCCTCAGGTGAAGTAAAGGTGAGCGAGCCACGTTCGAGGCGCTTCATCAGTTGGTAGAACAGCTTGGCAACCGCCGGCAGCTTGTTGGTCGATTGCAGCGCAAAGGTATCGTTTGTGGTTGTGTTCATGGTCGGTTTGGTTTTGGGTTAGCGGGTTGTTTTGATGGAAGGGGGCGATGGCTTGGTGAAAAATGGCACGTTCTTGAACCACAATTTCAGCGCCTGCCAATGTATTCGCGCGACCACGCCAACGGTCATCAGCGGGTGGCGAACGAATGCGCGCAAGGCGGCGCGCGACGTTAACGGCTCAGGTTTCCCATGTATAACGGTGACGATCAATTTGTCGCTGGCGCGGTCGCTGTCGTTGTTGTTTTCGTTGTTGGCGGACTGCAAATCATTGCCGTCGTCATAGTCGATCTGCGCAAACGCGCGTCCGGCAATCTGTTCGAATCGAAAGCGGTAGTGACCTTTGACTTCGCAAAACGGCGAGACGTGAAATACTTTTCTGGACGGCAGCCAATCACCGGCATCGATCGGCCGCTGGTCGTCGTGAGCAACCAGATAGTTATGGCGTTCACCAAATGTGTTGCGCACCTCTGCGAGTGCCGCGCGCAACTGGCCGCTGCGGTCGTGGCAGTACCAAAAGCTGATCGGATTAAACACGTAGCCGAGCAAGCGC
The DNA here is from genome assembly GCA_043737175.1 of Burkholderiales bacterium. Classification (GTDB taxonomy): domain Bacteria; phylum Pseudomonadota; class Gammaproteobacteria; order Burkholderiales; family Usitatibacteraceae; genus UKL13-2. Next base: position 10,316 of record JAYTBF010000333.1, on the reverse strand, counting down.
GGAAAAGTCTGCAAGACAATTTCACCGTCGGCGCGGTCGATCCCTTCGCGTCTGAGCAGATCACGTATCCATGTCTGCAGACTGGAGCCGTCGCATGGGCCATGATCACGCGTGGCAAACGACAACAAATTAAATCGGTCTTTGGAAAACCAGCGATTGTCCAGGTTGTTTAGTTGTGACAATGGCAGACGCAAGAAGAACACACCATAGGTGAATTGATGCACGACCGGCCGCAGGCGTTTGTGGAAAACTTGACCGGTACACAACTCTGCTCCTGCATTGTTGGGCCACGTATTCATGGGTCGATGCCCGGATAGGGCGTGTCCAGATCGTTTGCCAATGGCACATTGGTTGCCCACGGCACCACAGCGCCCAATGCGCGCGCCACGGCGATGCCTGACATCAGCCCGTCCTCGTGAAAACCATATCGTGTCCAGGCACCGGCGAACCAGGTGTTCATCTTGCCCTGAATTGCGCGTAGATTTTGTTTTGCCCGTGCGCTCTCGGCTAAAAAAACGGGGTGATCGTACTGAATGGTCTTGATCACCGTGGCAGGATCCGGGGCGAGCAGCGGGTTCATGGTGACGATCACCGGCGTGGTGAACGGCAGCGGCTGCAGGCGATTGATCAGATAGGACAATGACACCGGCGCGTCTAAATTGGCGCCAGCGTTGGCACCAGCGCGTGCTTGCGGCGTGTCCGGGTGCCACGCCATGTAGTTCCATGCCGCCCAGGCGCGTGGACGGTCCGGTAATAGCCGTTGATCGGTGTGCAATATCGCCGTGTTGGCCTGATAGGGGATGGTCGACAAGATCTGCTGTTCAATGCCTGCGTCATCGGCAAGTAGCGCACGCGCCTGATCAGAGTGGCAGGCAAATACCACGTGATCAAACTTTTCTGTTGTTCCGGCCGCATCGATGGTGACCCCGCCTGCTTGATTGCGATCACGGGTAACGCGTGTGACGGTGGCATTGAGGCGAATATCCGTTAATTGTGCGGCGATTTTTTGCACATAGTGGCGCGCGCCGCCTTTTACGGTGCGCCACTGCGGCCGATCATTCACCGAAATCAAACCGTGATTGCGGCAAAACGTAATGAATGTTGCCAGAGGAAAGTCATCGATTTTTTGTGACGGCGTTGACCAGATGCAGGCCGCCATGGGCATGAGGTACCAGTCGCGAAATGCGCTGCCATAACCATATGCGGACAGGTAGGCGCCCAATGTGCCTTGCATGGGCAGTTTGCCAGCGGCCAATGCGGTGGCTTCTCGATTAAAACGCAGCATATCTTTCAGCATGCCCCAAAACGCCGGCTTCAACATATTGGACGGCTGTGCAAAAACGGTCGAAATTTTGTCTGATCCGCACCACTCCAGCTTTCCGCGTCCCTGTGCATCGAGAAGTTTGATGCCGAATGACATATCCGACCGTGCCACCTCGATGTCGAGATATTTAAACAGCGCGATCAGATTTGGGTAGGTCCAATCGTTGTAAACAAGAAAACCGGTATCAACCGGATGATTGATGCCATCCACATTGATGTCGACGGTGTGGGTGTGGCCGCCCAGCCTGCTCGCCTGTTCGAACAGCGTCACCTGGTGGCCGGCAGGCGCGTGTTTTTCAAGCAGCCATGCACAAGACAAGCCGGCAATTCCCGAGCCGATCACGGCGATTTTCATCGCTCCACCCGTGTATTAATTTTGTGACCGATGATCATCGGGCCGCAACTTGGCGCGGCTCGACCTCGATCATCACTTCGTTTCGTCGCAAAAACCAAGGCATGATGGGTGGATCATAACGAGCAAACTCGGTGGCACCACGGGTGATCAGTCCGGCTTTGGCGATCTCATCACGCAGCATGGCTTCATGCTCGGCATAACGGCCTTTGTTCCAGAGGCCCGAATAAGTAATCACCGCCATCGTCCGTGCGGCAACCTGCCGAATGCCAACGTTGCTGTCGGTTGGTCGCGGAATATTGTCGCGGTGGTAACGCGCCGGCATGGTGAAACTGACAACGAAGTTGCCAGAGTTATCTGCTGCCGGCACTTGCGTGACTGGTGCGGTCATGGCGATTTTTTCGCCACCATCCGACTCCGCCAATTGGCTTACCGGCGCAGTCATATCAATTTTCTCCTGGTGCTGGTTTTTTCCAGAGATGTAGTCGAAAAGTGGCCGAAACGCCAGATTGCCCGCCTCGGCAAACTCGGCTTTGACGCGCGTTTCCGCGACCAGATACGGCGCATAGGCGCGCAGTTCCATTGGTCCACTTTTGTTGAGCAGCTTGTAGGTCGGCTCCTCAATGGCCATGGCCGAGTTCGAGGCAAAGGCCAAAGTCATCGCCCATATTGCGTTTCGAATCGGCAAACAATTTTGTTTATACATCATTGATTCCATTCCTGTTTGGTGTGCAATTGCGAAATAAATCGTTGGCGGCAGATTTGTCGCTTGGAATTTATTCGCTTTAATTCCACCTTTAGCGCCACGATTAATGGCACAATTTGACAAGTCGTTCTAATTGGTCAGATAATGACTGATTGGTCACACATTGAACCAATAAGTCCACACAAAGTCAATAGTTCATGCTTTCATTAAAAATTCCATTTAAAAAACAACAGTTTGACGCGCGTGAGGAAGCGATCCTTGACGCTGTAAATTATCTTTTGTCAGAAAAAGGCTTTGATCTGATGACGATGGATGACGTTGCCGATGCCGTTGGCGTGGCTAAGGGCAGCCTCTACAAACACTTCTCCTCCAAAGAAAAACTGGCGGCAGCGGTGATGATTCGCCTGCTCGGGCAGACGATAAAGGTGCTTGAGGAAATGCCCGCGGATTGGCGTGCGGTGCGGCGATTGGAGGAGATTTTGCGATGGTCATTGCAGCATCGTATGCGCGGCGGGGTGCCGCATCTGCCGTCGACACGCGGCGCTTTGCAACGCGCGTTGCTTTTTAATCTCGAATATTTGGCGCTGGCATTAAAAGTGAACAAGCTCTTCTACGCATTGGTCAAAGAGGCAAAAAGTGATGGTGATGTCGGCGGTGATGTGCCGGACGACGTCATTGTTTACACCCTGTACGCGCGTTCCTGTGACCCGACCGTCGAGTACTTGCGACGCGATGGCAAACTTACCGACGAGCAGATTGTTGAGGCCATGGTGGCGGCGACCTTTCACGGGTTGGTTGGTCGCGCACCATAAGCTTATGGACATGGGCGACGACCGGTCGGCCAATTCTATAAAGAGAACGCCTTGTAATGTTGTTCCCTGTCAAACTGGATGTAACGCGGAAGGTGGGTTGCCCGACAGGCAATTCGATGTATGACTAATCAAGCTGTGGAAACCATGAATTCAAACCTGATTGATCACGCCATGTTGTACCCCTCGCTGTTTCGCGATCTTGAAAAGGCGCGCTGGAACATGGCGAGTGATATTCCCTGGGATAAATTTGATCCGGCGCAACTCACAGACGAGCAGGCGATGACGATCAAGATGAATGCGATCACCGAGTGGTCGGCGCTGCCGGCAACAGAAATGTTCTTGCGTGACAATCAGGACGACAGCGATTTTTCAGCGTTTATGTCGATCTGGTTTTATGAGGAGCAGAAGCACTCGCTGGTGCTGATGGACTATTTGCATCGTTTCCGCCCCGACCTGGTACCGACCGAAAAAGAATTACACGCGGTACGTTTTCAATTTGATCCGGCACCGGCGCATGAAACACTCATGCTCCATTTCTGCGGTGAAATTCGCTTGACGCAATGGTATCGTCGCGCTTCTGCATGGCATACCGAACCGGTGATTAAGAAAATCTACGAGACAATTTCCAAGGATGAGGCGCGACATGCCAAGGCATACTTCCAGTACATGAAGCGTGCAATCGAAAAAGCCGGCGGTGAGGCCAAGCTGGCGTTTGCAAAGATTGGCGTCCTGATGGCCAGTTCTGGCATAAATAGAAAACCACTGCACCCGACCAATCTGCATGTGAATAAACAGCTTTTCCCCAACGATACCGTGCAATCGCGGCTGCCGGATCCCGATTGGCTGGAGCATTGGCTGGATTCACAAATTCAGTTCGACCAAATTTGGGAAAAGAAAGTGGTCAACGGTATTCTCAAGCAGATGTCAAAACTGTTTGACCGCACCATCGAATCCTCCGCTGATCTGAACCGCTATCGCAAAGATTTGATCGCCGGACTTTCCTCGCCGGCGGCGAAGATCCAACCTGCCTGACCAACTGAGGAGTGAGGGCACGACTATTTTATGCGTCCCTTCTTTTAGCATAGGCTCTGCGTTAGTGGAAAAATACCACCCAGCGGCAATGTCCACACCAATATCCACGCCACTTTCCAGCCATCTCACTTGCGCATGAACAATATTATTCTGACCGTCGTGGCGTTGCTCGGTGCATTTTTTCCGCAAGCCGTCAAAGCGGAAGACGCGGCCCTCCGCATCGATAGCCGTCCTGGTGTGACGGTGCCGTTGTTTGTGATGAAACGCGCTAATGCAATCGCAACGCTGGTGATGTTGCCCGGCGGTTCGGGTGGTTATGGGCAGCTTGTTGATGGCAAACCATCGGGCCGCAATTTTTTGGTGCGCGCACGCGATTATTTTGCCGATGCCGGCTTCAACGTGGCGGTGATGGGGCGGCCGTCGGACACCGCCGATCTTGACTACGCGGACCGCATCGCGCCGGCTCATATGGATGACATCAAAGCCGTGGTCACATTTCTAAAAAATAATTTGGCGCATCCGGTGTGGTTGATTGGCACCAGTCGCGGCTCGGTTTCTGCCACTGCCGCAGCGATTGTATTGGGCCAAGAACAATTGGCGGGAATCGTTTTGACCGCGAGTGTTATCAGCCCCAACAAACCAGGCGCAGTGCCCGCACAGGACTTGGCCAAAATTAAAATACCGGTGCTGGTGGTGCATCATGAAAACGACGCCTGCAAAATTTGTTCACCTGCTGGCGTCCCGGCGATTCTGACCGGCCTAAAAAACGCGTCGATCAAAAAATTAGTCATGATGAAGGGCGGCGGCCCGCCAACGGGTGACACTTGTGAAGCCCTGCACTTCCACGGTTTTATTGGGTTGGAAAAACAGGTGGCGAACCTCATCACGACGTGGATCATACAGCCGTCGATGTGAATCAAACGTGTTGTGGCGGACCGAACGCGGTACAGTGACGACTTTGTCGGCTTATCCGTCGGCAGCTTCATCCGCAGCTTCGTCCGCACGTCCGTCGGCAGCTTCGTCCGCGCCACCAATCATGAACCATATTGAATGAAACAAGCCACCCCATCCAAAGCAGAAACCACCTCGCTCGAACCGTTTGTGGGCCTCACCATTAATGCGATTGTGGTGCCAAAGTCGTCCGCCGAATTTAATGCCGCCGCCAAAGAAATCATCGCCGCGCGGGTGGTTGGTTTTGATACCGAATCGAAACCAACTTTTGTGCGCGGTGATGTCAGCAGCGGGCCGCATGTGGTGCAATTTGCCACGCCGGAAAAGGCGTTTATTTTTCAGGTGTTTCGCCCGGAAGGTCACGATTATTTGTGCGAACTGTTACGCTCTGCCGAGGTGCTCAAGGTTGGCTTTGGGCTGGAGTCGGATCGCAGTCAAATCCACCGCAAGCTCGAGGTGACACTCGACGCGGTATTGGATCTCAATTCCGTATTCCGCCACGAAGGCTACAAAAATACCGCCGGCGTGCGGGCGGCAGTGGCGATTGTTATGAATCAAAAATTTCATAAATCGAAACGTGTGACCACCACCAATTGGGCCTTGCCGAATTTGAACGACCAACAGTTGTTATACGCAGCCAACGATGCCTACGCGGCACTCAAAGTGCTCGAGGCGCTCAATCGGCGGCCGGGGAAACCGCCGGTCACCACGCCCCACGCTGATACCCGGTCTGCGCAATGACGTTGGTTTGTCGTCGTGCCGGGCAATTCCTTGCACCTCGGCCGGCGTGATAGATTTAAACCGTCATGTCTAACACCACTCCAAACAATCGCGATCTGGTCGCGCGTTCACTCGCCAGCATCTGGCACCCGTGCACACAGATGAAACACCACGAGCAATTTCCACTGGTGCCGATTGCCTCGGCCAAAGGCGTGTGGTTGAACGACTTTGAGGGCAAGGCCTATCTCGATGGTGTGTCGAGTTGGTGGGTAAATTTATTCGGTCACGCCAACCCACGCATTAATGCCGCCATCAAAGACCAACTTGATACACTCGAACACGCCATGCTGGCGGGGTTTACTCATCAACCGGCCATTGAGCTGGCCGAGCGCTTGCAAAAACTAACCGGACTTGGCCACGCTTTTTTTGGCAGTGACGGCGCATCGGCGGTTGAGATCGCGCTAAAAATGAGTTTTCATTATTGGCGCAACACCGGCGCGGTTGGCAAAAACAAATTTGTTTCACTCGAAGGCAGTTATCACGGTGAAACACTCGGTGCTTTGTCGGTGACTGATGTGGCGATTTTTAAGGACGCCTACGCGCCTTTGCTGAACAACAATTTATTGGTGCCGTTTCCAAACGCAGCGGGTGGCGCTGATGGCGGGGAAGCAGCGGCACGACTCGCCGCCGCCGCGTTGGAAAAATTATTGAATGAGCGGCATCAAGAAATTGCCGCTTTGATTGTGGAGCCGTTGGTGCAGGGTGCGGCCGGTATGCGTGTCTATCACCCTTTGTATTTGCAGCGGGCGCGTGAACTGTGCAGTCGTTATCAGGTGCATTTGATTGCCGACGAAATCATGACCGGTTTTGGCCGCACCGGCACCATGTTTGCGTGGCAGCAGGTGAACGCACCCCTGCCGGATTTGATGTGTTTGTCCAAAGGCATTACCGGGGGTTATTTGCCGCTGTCGTGTGTGTTGAGTAGCGACGCAATTTATAACGCGTTTTATGACGATGATGTGGTGCGCGGATTTTTGCATTCACATTCCTACACTGGCTCGGCACTCGCTTGTCGTGCGGCATTGGCGACACTGGATATTTTTGCAGACGATGATGTCATCGCGACCAATAAATCACGTGCAACCCGATTGACCGCCATGATGATGCCGTTACGGGCGCATCCACGGGTGAAAAATTTTCGACACCTTGGCATGATCTGGGCGTTTGAGGTTGTTTCTGATCGTCCGGCATTTGCGCGGCAATTTTTTGCCGCGGCTCTACAACGGGGTTTGTTATTGCGGCCAATCGGCAACACGGTTTATTTCATGCCGCCGTATGTGATTAGTGATGCCGATTTTCAGATGATGGTGGACAAGACGGTGGTGGTCATCAACGAGATTACGCCTTGAAAAAAACCTATGGGTGGCTGATGTTGATGGCGACAGTTTGCGGCCAGCCGGTGCTTGCCCAGATTGGTGCGGTTGCCACGCCAGCATCGACTTTTTCCCCTGCCACACCTGCCGCTATTCCGCTGCCGGTGGTTTTAAGTGATCGATTTGCCAAGGCGCAGGTGCCGCTTGATAGTGTGGCGGTGTTGGTCAAAGAGGTGGGTGCACGCGAGCCGTTGCTCACCCACAATGTCGATCGTGCAATGAATCCGGCTTCGGTCATGAAGCTGCTCACCACCTATGCCGCGCTGGAATTGCTCGGCCCGGCCTATACCTGGAAAACACAGGTGTGGATTGCCGGTGAGTTGAAGGGCTCAACCCTGCATGGTGATCTGATTTTGAAAGGGTCGGGCGACCCTAAGCTGACGGTCGAACGATTCTGGCTGTTGCTCAAGCAATTGCGAGAACGTGGGCTACGCACCATCAGTGGTGATTTGATATTGGATCGTTCATTTTTTGAAGAAACTGATTTTGATCCTGCCAAATTTGATGGCGAAGTTACACGCGCCTACAATGTCGGCCCCGACGCGTTACTGGTCAACTTTAAGACGGTACGTTTCTTTTTTGCGCCCACGGTAAATGACAAAGCGGTGAGCATTTCACCCGATGTGAAGCCGGCGCAATTGGAAATCGTCAACCGCACCAAACTGGTGGATGCGCCTTGCGGCGATTGGCGCGAGCGCATCAAGCTGGATGTGCAAACGGTTTCGCCAACCCAGATTAAATTAATTTTTACGGGGAACTACCCGCGTCGTTGTGGTGATAGTGTTTGGAATATTTCGCTGCTTGATCACGCCCGTTTTGTCGGTGGCGTGTTCGCCAATATGTGGGGTGATGTGGGCGGTGTTTGGAAAGGCAGCGTGCGGCTCGCGCCGACACCGGCGGATGCGCGCTTGATTGCAGGCATCGAGTCGCCGCCCTTGAGTGAAATGGTCAGAGATATCAACAAATTTTCCAACAATGTCATGGCGCGGCAGTTATTCCTCACCCTTTCCGGCGAACTCGATAAACAGCCTGCGACGCAGGCGCGTTCACTGGTTATTGTGCGTGAATGGTTACGCAAAAAGGGCATTACCGCTGCGGAGTTGGCGATTGAAAACGGTGCAGGGCTGTCGCGTGTCGATCGTATTTCCGCGGCGGGTTTGTCGCAGTTGTTGGATGCGGCCTGGCGTTCAGCCACGATGCCGGAGTTTGTTTCATCTATGTCCTTGATCGGTGTCGATGGTACCTTTCGCCGCCGCCTGCAGTCTGAACCGGTGGCGGGGCAGGCACATATCAAAAGTGGCACCTTGAATGATGTGCGGGCGATGGCGGGTTATGTGTTGGCCGGTGATGGACGACGTTATTCGGTGGTGATGATGGTGAATCATGCCAACGCGCCACTCACGCAGGACGCGCAAGATGTGTTGTTACAGTGGGTTTATGCAAGATCGGGTCCGCTTGTGGTGCCATCGCCATCGATCCATTAATTTGCGGTGCGTCGTTTTGCCGCAAGGGATTGAAGAGAGTAAGCTAGACAAACATTGCCACCAGTCGACCCCATCCACATCTGGATGTGTGCGGTTGTTGCCCTAAAAAATAGAGGAGCAGGTTGATCGTTATGTTTGTGGAGTGCCACCCTTCATGAGGTCCTTCCTGTCGATGGTTTCGGCCATACAGTTTCGCCCCCGTCTGCTGAGTCATATTCCGACTTATAACCGCAGCGATTTTGTTGCGGACTTGGGCGCGGGATTAACGGTCGGGATTGTGGCGTTGCCACTGGCAATGGCGTTTGGCATCGCCTCCGGTGTCCGACCCGATCAAGGGCTGGTGTCCGCTGTTGTTGCCGGTTTTATTATTTCCGCGTTGGGTGGTTCGCGGGTCCTGATCGGTGGGCCGGCGGGCGCGTTTGTGGCGTTGTTGTACGCCATTGTTGCCAAATACGGCGTCGCCAATTTGTTGCTCGCCACCATGATGGCCGGCGTGCTGTTGTTTTTGTTGGGCGCGTTTAAGCTCGGCACGCTGGTGCGTTATGTGCCGGTGTCGATCATTATTGGATTCACCGCCGGTCTTGCGGTGATTATCGCCACTTCGCAGATCAAAGATTTTTTAGGGCTGGCCACCGGCAATATTCCCTCGAATTTTTTTTCGCAGGTCGCCGCGATTACCGACAGTATTCACACCGTCAATTGGCTGGCTGTGTTCATCGGTCTGTCATCATTGTTGTTGATTGTGGTGTGGCCGGTCGGATATAAGCCACAAGTGGTCCGCTGGAAGAAAATTGCCGCCAAGCTGCCTTCGACTTTATTGGTGTTGGTGGTGTGGTCGATATTTGTCTGGCTGTTTCAGTTGCCGGTGGAAACCATTGGCACGAAGTTTGGTGAATTGCCGAGTGGCCTTCCCATGCCGTCCATGCCACCGTTTGATTGGCAGTCGGCCCAAAATTTGGTGGCGCCAACACTGGCGATTACGGCGCTGTGTGCAATGGAGTCGTTGTTGTGCGCACGTATGGCCGATGGCTTGATTGATGATCGACACGATTCCAATCAAGAGTTAATGGCGCAGGGATTGGCAAATTTTATTACGCCGTGGTTCGGTGGCATTACCTCGACCGGGACGATCGCGCGCACCGTCACCAATATTCGTGCCGGTGCACGTTCGCCGATCGCAGGAATGGTCCACGCCTTGGTGTTGCTGGTTTTTTTGCTGGTTGCCGCGCCACTTGCGGTGCATATTCCGCTGGCTGCTTTGGCCGCCATTTTGTTGTGGACCGCCTATGCCATGGGTGACTGGCAGGCATTCGCCAAACTTGGCCAGTACTCGATGTTTTATCGCACTACGTTGTTGTCGACGTTTATGCTGACGGTGATATTTGATTTGATTGTGGCGATTCAGGTCGGTTTGATTTTGTCGAGCCTGTTTTTTATTTATCGGATTTCGTCACTCACCAAAATTTCCGAAATTGTTCTGCCGGCAGAGATCGCCGTGCGGGC
>JAYTBF010000332.1:0-2901 GCA_043737175.1 Burkholderiales bacterium | reverse complement strand
AGCTTGTTTGTGGACCCGGACGGTGGCATCCGCCGCGATATCACGACGGTTGATTTTTTTGCGCAACAACAATTCCCGTCCTTGGCGCTTTCTATTGCTGCCAAGAGTTTGAATTTGGGTGCAAAAGATGTGCGTGTTACCCCGGGTGAAAGCGTGACGCTGGGCAATTTGCGCATCGTCACCGATGAAACCGGTCTGATGTTTCCGTATTTTTATAAGGATGTGAATGGCAAACCCGCCATGCCAGTTGATTCCTTTTATGACGTGTACAGCGGAAAAATACCGGCCGCCAAGTATCAGGACAAAATTATTTTGATTGGTGCAACCGCCCAAGGTATTGCCACGGCGACGGTGACGCCGATTGGTCTGTTGTCGTCCGTCGAAACCCTGGCCCACTCGGTTTCGTCGATATTGCAGCAACACTTTTTTCGCACCCCGACCTGGGGGGTGTGGGCAACATTGGCGGCTTTACTGCTGGTGATCGCCTACCTCATTTTTGTTTTACCAAACCTGCGCGCAGGGCCTGCAGCGATGCTGACCCTGGTTTTATTCATTGTGTTGTTTGCAACCCATTTTGGGCTGATGATGGGCCCCGGCTTCTGGGTCAAGCTCATGTTGCCGGCGGCATTGCTGGTGATCGGCCACTTGCTGCTCACCACCAAACGTTTCCTCGTCACCGAGCGTGGTAAGGAACAATCAGAGTTGGCAGGGGCGGAATCGAACCGAATGTTGGGCTTGGCATTCCAGCAGCAGGGCCAGCTCGATATGGCGTTTGATAAGTTTCGTAAATGTCCGGTTGATGAACAGTTGCTTGAAAATATCTATTCATTGGCACTTGATTTTGAGCGCCGCCGTCAATTTAATAAAGCCGAATCGGCCTTTGCCTTCATCAACCAAAATGATCCGGCGTTTCGAGATGTTGCTGAGCGCATGAACCGTGCCAAGGCCATGTCTGAAACCATTATTTTGGGCGGCTCGTCCAGTGCTCGCTCATCACAGGCCACAATGATGCTCTCTGGTGCGGCGGAAAAGCCCACGCTCGGGCGTTATACGATTGAAAAGGAACTGGGCAAAGGCGCCATGGGGGTGGTCTATCTTGGCAAAGATCCCAAAATCGGCCGGGTGGTTGCGATTAAAACCATGGCACTGGCCAACGAATTCGACGGCGAAGAATTACAAGAGGCCAAGGATCGTTTTTTCCGCGAAGCCGAATCGGCGGGAAAATTGGATCACCCGAATATAGTGCGAATATTTGATGCCGGCGACGAACACGATCTGGCCTACATCGCCATGGAATTTTTAAAGGGCAAAGACTTGGTCGACAACACCAAGATCCCAAACCTGCTGCCATTTGATGAAATGTGCGACATCATGATCAAGGTCGGGGATGCGTTGAACCATGCCCATGAACAGGGTGTTTATCATCGCGACATCAAACCGGCCAACATCATGTATGACCCAGAGGGGAAGGTTCCCAAGGTGGCAGATTTTGGTATCGCCCGAGTGACTGATTCGTCCAAAACCAAGACCGGCATGGTGTTGGGTACACCGTCGTTTATGTCGCCCGAGCAATTGGCGGGCAAAAAAATTGATGGCCGGTCGGATCTATTTTCGCTTGGTGTTAGTTTTTATCAATTGGCCTGTGGTCGCCTGCCGTTCACCGGTGAATCGATGACGCAATTGATGTTTGCCATTGCCAACGAGCCACATCCAAATATTCGCGAAATAAATTCAGCCTTACCGGAGTGGGTATCCGATTTTGTTGATCAAGCCTTGGCGAAAGACGTCGAGCAACGATTTCAAAATGGTGTTGAGTTTGCCAATGCGCTCAAGACTTACCGTAAACTTGGTTGAGTAGGGCGCAATTCGTGACAGAAAACGCCCTGCCGGGCGTTTTTTTGTTTGTATGAATGTTTTAGGAATTTCAATGCCATTATCAGCACCTGCGGAGCGCAAGTCTTTGCACCACCGCTCCATCTCCATTCGTGGTTATAAACGCGACGATGGTCTGTTTGAAGTCGAGGGTCATTTGCTCGACGCCAAGGACTACTCATTTCAGACGGTAAATGGAGAGCGTCTGGCCGGTACGCCAATCCATTCAATGTGGTTACGATTGACCTATGACACCACTATGACCATTGTTGGCGCCGAAGCGGTGACAGATGCCATGCCCTATGCTGGTTATTGTGAAACGATTGCACCCAAGTATTCGTTGTTAATCGGTTTGTCGCTACGGCCGGGTTTTGGCGAGCAGGTGCGCAAAATGTTTGGTGGCACCAAGGGTTGCACCCATTTAACGGACCTGATTGGTGTGGTGGCGACCACCGCGTTTCAGACCTTGGCCGGGCAGGTGGTGCAAGATGGTGAAAAAAAGCCCTTCCAATTGGACCGATGTCATGCACTGGCCTCCAGCGGTGCCGCTGTTGCTACTTATTATCCAAAGTGGCATCACGCGACTGTGGCAGTTGACGGTGAAAATAAGTCCAAAGACGCCTGAAATCGCCCCTTGACGGATTCAACGGGCGGCGCTGGTAAAATAGCCGTCAATACCCGTTTTAATGCCGGTTTCGGCGCATTTAAGATAAATCACCGGCACATTGCCGGGTTATCCGCAAAGGTTTTCCATGAACGTTCATGAATATCAAGGCAAGGAAATCTTGCGTAAATATGGTGTGGCGACGCCCCGCGGCGTGGCCTGTTTCAGCGTTGACGAGGCGGTCAAGGCGGCCGAATCACTGGGCGGCAAGGTTTGGGTAGTGAAGGCACAAATTCACGCCGGTGGCCGCGGTAAGGGCGGCGGTGTCAAGGTAGCCAAGTCAATTGACGAAGTGCGCACCTACGCCTCACAAATTCTCGGCATGACACTGATTACGCATCAAACCGGGCCGGAAGGCCGTTTGG
>JAYTBF010000331.1:0-16075 GCA_043737175.1 Burkholderiales bacterium | reverse complement strand
GACGATCACACCGGCAATACTAGGATTCGCAACCAAGACATTAAGTCTATCGGAACAAAGGATGTAAGCACCAAGCGAACGCTAAAGTTCACCTCGTTTTTGGCGCGCTTTAGAAAAGTTTTTCTTGCTCCGAAATGGCTTTTTCCAAAGTAGCTTCAAACGCACTCAGTTTACCCTTGATATAGTCTTCGTCAATGGTTACACCGGTTGCAGGGCTTGTGCTTGCGGATGGGGCAAGCGCGCCGTGACCACCGACTTGCAATTGTTCGTGCGCCAAATTGAGTGCCGCCATGATGGCAATGCGTTCGTTACCCACCACCTTGCCGGTATCGCGAATTTCTTTCATTTTTCGATTGACCAGCTCAACCGAGGCCATCAGCTGACGCTCTTCACCCTCTGGTGCCGCCACACGAAATTCACGGCCAAGAACATTGATGGTGACCGCTTTTGCTGCGGCCGCTTTAGCTGTGGTCATACCCGCTCACCTTCCACTTCAGGAATCTGGCCAATCAGTGCTTCGATGCGGGTCTTAGCCTGATCGAGCTTTTCGGCAAGTCGTTTGACCTCGTCCGATTTGGCCGCGAGCAATTGTCGCAACTCGTTATTTTCCGCGCGCGAACGCTGAAACAGAGTCACAAAATGATTGAGCTTTTCTTCAAAGCGTTGAATTTCCGCATCCATCCCGAAATCGTAGCCAAAAAAACCTTTTCCGTCAATGGATAAGCGAACAAATTGAAAGTAAATTCAAAGTTGGCACACCACCAGCTTTGACGACAACTTCGGGAATCGCCATGTTGGCAGGAACTTCCGGCCGGTTCAGCCCACCACCAACTGGTACTCGCTGGCCAGCCGGGCGGCCACTTCGGCGGCAATGGCGTCCGGCGCGGTGGCGTTTTGAAAGTCCTGCGTCAAGGTCGCGCGGGTCACGCCATGATAGTGGCGCAGTGACTGCGACCAATACGGCTCACCCAAATGCGCCAAATGCTGCCCCTGCCCGACCAGCGCCCGATGCACCCTTGCGCCGGTATCATATTCACGAAAAGGCACCCGCTCACCATGGATGCGTTCGCGGCGATTGGCAAACACCTCCAAAGAAATTCGCCGCAAGCCGGGCAGGCGATGGCGTGCGTAAATCAAGCGCGACAAACCACCGTGCCACGGAAATTCCAAATAGTCACGTGAATGCATAAACGTAGAACCGGCGGCCAACGCGTGCTTAACCGACGCCACCTTCAATAGACAGAATGGAATCCACATACGATCCATGTAACGACCACCACTGGCTTTAATTTGTGCGTTTGCCGGCATGGCCCCGCCCTGATGCAAGAAACCGGCACCGTAGGCCGTGCTGTCCGTCATGGCATCGGCTAGTTTCGACATGACGTCGCCCTGCAAAATTTCCAGGTCCGAATCCACCAGCAATAAGCTTTCATCACAACTGTCGCGAAAAATCCGGTCGAGCGTCTTTCCGTGCGGCCGCAACGGCATTTTCAACAAATCAAATGGGTATTGTTTGGCAAGCGTCGAAAACCACGCCCAACTGCCGTCGGTTGAGGCGCAATCAATCAGCAGCGCCGGCATATTCGCGTGCCGCAACACACTCATCAACGCGAGTGTGCTGACCTGCCTTGTGCTGCAATTGATGATGATGGCGCGGGTGGCAACACCCGGTAATTCAGCCAGTGTCGACACAATCATGTTTTGGCTATTTCGTCATGTCTGGAAACGCTGGCAGCACCGGTTCGGCGATCGGCTGTTTGGCGATTTTTTCCTGCAACAGTTTGATCGCCCGTGCCAATTGAGCGTCCCCCCCGTTATAGGTCGCAAGCGGCAGGTTATCGACTTCAATATCCGGTTTAACGCCGACGCCTTCCGTGATCCAGGCGCGCTCCTTGCCGTCATCGACAAACGAACCACTTTCCGCGGCGCGGGCGATGCCGTTATCACGCAACCGGTTTTGATCTGACAGCCAAATGCCGGCACCGGCGGTGGTCATGCCGATGAGCGGCGCAATGCCCAGTCGTTTTAATCCCTGCGCCAGAGTTTCGCCGGCGGAATAGGTGTTGGCATCAATCAACGCCACCACATGGCCGCGAAACGCGAGCTGCTTATTGGCGAACGCTTGATCGGTGCGACGCGACTTCCAAAAATGCCAGGCACGCCGTTGTAATTTCTCGATAATCCACGAGTCAATGCTGCCGCCGTTGTTATGACGTAAATCCAGAATCAAACCGTCGCGCATAAACACCGGGTAAAACTCCCGCGCCCAACGCGCCACGTCGGCCGCACCCATCGCCTGCAAGTGCACATAACCAATCCGATTCTGGCTGGCGGCATCAACCGTTGCTTGATTGTCACGCTCCCATGACAAATAACGTAATTGCCGTTCGCGGCGCACATCCACCGGGGTGACAATCACGTCACGACGTTTGCCTTCGGTGGTCAACACGTTTAACAGCACCTGCTTGTCGTTTTGATTGCGCAACAATTCACCCAGCGATGCGACATCACGCGTGGCAACACCGTTAATGGCTGTGATGATGTCACCAACACGCACGTTTACTTCGGCGCGCGCCAGCGGGCTGCGCTCCTCGATCAACTCCGGGTCACCGCCATAAAGGTGACTGATGCGAAATCCGTCCGCAACCTTGGTCGCATCCGCACCCAGACCACCGATGTCGATGGTGTCGGCACCTCGGCGTAAATCCGCCCCACCAACCTGGCTGTGCAAGGCGCGCACTTCCGAAGTCATTTGTGCGATCACGTCGTTCACCTCGGCGCGATCGGTGACGCGCTCAAGTAACGGCTGGTAACGCGCGCGTGCGGTGGCCCAATCGGCACCATGCATATTTTTGTCATAGAAAAAATCACGATGCATACGCCAGACATCAACAAACATTTGTTTCCACTCTTCGCGCGGGTCGAGCTGAATCATCCAATCGCGGGTATTGACTTGAAACTTTGCCTGCTCGGGTGGTGGTGGCGGTGATTTGCCGGCATCAAATACAAACACGTCGTTTAGTTTGCGCACCATCAACTTTTTACGGTCGAGCGTGAGTTCATAACTGCGAATATCTTCCATAAAAGCGTCCACCACCAAGGGTGCCAGATTGGGCGCATCAATGGCCACCGAGCGCAGGGCAAATTTGCGATCGGCCGCGTCCTGACTGACAAAATACAATCGTTTGCCGTCGGTACTGAGTTTGCGGAAATTGCCTGCCGGTACCGGCACTTCGTATAAACGATCGGTGAGTCCGTCAAAATCGATCGGCATCACTTTTGGTTCAGCGGGTTTGCCGTCCGTTTTGCTGTCATTTTTTTTCTCGCCCTTGCCAATTGCGGCCGCAGTCGCATCCTTGGCGTCCGGCTTTGTTTCCACTTTTTGATCTGGCTTGGATTCGGGCTTCGGCGGCGGCAACAATTCATCCCTTGGCATAAACGGCCAGCGCGCCTTTGCATCCAGGGCATAGGCATAAATGCGCGTTTGTTTGTCAAAAAACGGCTCCGGTCCACGTTGCCCCCAAGGGCTGGTGACAACACTTTGTAAATTACGGTTGGCCAAAAAGTACAGCCACTTGCCGTCCGGAGAAAACGCCGCCGATCTGGCGTCGTAACGATCCGATGTCAGCACCGTAATTTTGTTGGTGGCAATTTCCAATAGGTACAACTGATCAAAATCGTTGCGCGCCGACTTACTGTAACTGATGTAACGACTGTCCGGCGACCAGGAAATTTCCGAATATTCCTCATACGCATTACGATCGATTTCACGCGTGACCTGGGTGGCGGTCTCCGTCAAATACAACTTGCGTTCTTTATCGTCGTGCACCACCCATTTGCCATCCGGCGACGGATATAAGCCACGACGTAATGACTTGGCACCTTTGGTCAGGGTGACCGCTTCACCAACACCATTGGCGGCATAACGGGTCAATTCAAATTCACCGGTTTTGTCGGCAAATCCAAACACCGCTTTGCCATCGCTGGCAAACACCGCCGAGCGGGCGCGAATATTGGTATTACGCAACAATTCAACCCGGCGGCCGTGCCCCACCGGCATTACAAAGATTTCACCGCGGGCGGTGATGGCGACCCGATCACCGGTCGGCGACGGTGCCACATCGGTGACAAAGTCCCACGGCGTTTTTACCCAGCGGGTGCGGGTTTGTTCAAAATCGGACGCCAGGGTCATGGCAAGCACGGCGTCTTTGCCGGTGGTGGCATCGAAAACAGAAATATCCGCGCCACGCTGATAAACAATACGTTTCCCATCTGCCGAAATGCTGGCGCTGCGAATATCAAAGCCACGATGTTTGGTGTGCTGCTTTAAATCCCCACCCGCCAGGGCCATCGACCACACATTCATGGTGCCATCACGGTCAGACAAAAAATACA
Organism: Burkholderiales bacterium; assembly: GCA_043737175.1. Taxonomy (GTDB): domain Bacteria; phylum Pseudomonadota; class Gammaproteobacteria; order Burkholderiales; family Usitatibacteraceae; genus UKL13-2. Next base: position 11,680 of record JAYTBF010000331.1, on the reverse strand, counting down.
GCCGCTCCCGACCACACATCGGTTGACGGCTGGTGCCGGGGTAATCGGCCGTCAATGCAGTCGCCTCGTTTTTACCGTCAAAGCGCCACAGTTTTTGCGCCAACCCGCCGCGATAATTTTTGACGTTATCACTGGTCGCGCCGAGTCGCGCAAACATAAATTGAGTGCCCGCATAACAGCCCTCGGCGGCTTCGGCCAGCGGCAGGGGTGTTACTGCACGGCTGACCGGGTCAACGGCATACATACGCAGCTCAGGTTTTTCGGACCACCGTTGGGTTGTGTAGAGCACCTTACCGTCTGCGGTAAAACCCTGCACACGCGCATTGTCACCCTCATGCGTGAGCCGGGTTGGCAGCCCACCTGCAAGTGGCATCACATACACTTCGGCCGGACCTTCGTATCGTGCGGTGAAGGCAACCAACTTACCGTCGGGCGAAATACGCGGCAAGGATTCCTCGGCGTGGTGGGTGGTTAATCGCTGCGCCGTACCCGCATTGCTGACACTGGCGCGCCATAAATCGCCTTCCGCCACAAACACCAGCGTGTCGCCGTGAATGGCGGGTTGGCGATAATAACCAGCTTGATTTTGTTGCGCCGCGACCAGCGCAGGCAGCATACCCAGGCTGATCAATAAAATTGTGGCGTTGCGAACGGGTTTTCCAACACGGACAATCGGAACGATGCTGGCGGGCGCGGCATAGGGCGGTATCATAAGGGTCGTTGACTGAATTTTTGCAGGGACTTAATTATGCCGCGAACCTTTAACAACAAACGGCGTCACCCGATACGCCGTTAATATTTCCCACGTTGCCGACCAAAAAATGACCGATAACCCGATTGATCTGAGCAAAGTCCGCCGTGTGCTGGTGGTGAAACTACGTCATCAGGGTGATGTGTTGCTGTCGTCCCCGGTGTTCCGCACTTTAAAAAACCACCTGCCCAATATCGAAGTCGATGCGCTGGTGTATCACGACACCCGCGAAATGTTGACTGAACATCCGTCGGTGTCGCAAGTGCACACCATTGACCGCGAATGGAAACATCGTGGTTTGATCACCCAGGCCCGCGCCGAACTCAAACTCATCACCACCCTGCGCCGCCGCCATTACGATCTGGTGCTGCATTTGACCGAACATCCACGCGGTGCGTGGCTGACACGATTGTTGGCGCCGAAGATTTCGGTTGCGCCGCGCGCCACCGCCATGAGTGAGGGCCGTAATTCCGGCTGGTGGAAGGCGAGTTTCACCCATACCTTCCCATTGCCGAGCACCACCTTTCGCCACACGGTGGAGCAAAATCTTGATGCCTTGCGTCGTCTGGGCATTCACCCGACGCAGGACGAAAAAAAGTTGGTGTTGGTGCCCGGTGCCGAAGCCGAGGCTAAGGTCGACAAACTCATGGCCGAACACGGCTTTGAGGCCAAACACTTTATTCATATGCACCCGACCTCGCGCTGGTTTTTCAAAACCTGGCCCCCGGAAAAATTTGCCGAGCTGATTTTGCAACTCGGTAAACAAGGCGACCGGGTGGTGCTCACCGCCGCACCGGCTGCCGATGAACGTGAAATGATTGCCGCCATCAAAATTCTGCTGAAAGCGCCAGTGATTGATTTAACCGGAGCGTTGTCGTTGAAAGAATTGGCGGCGTTGACGGCGCGTGCACGTGCCTTTGTTGGTGTGGATTCGGCGCCGATGCATATTGCCGCGGCCATGCAGACCCCCACCGTGGCCATGTTCGGGCCGTCCGGCGAAAAACACTGGGGGCCGTGGGGCGTGAAATTTCGGGTGGTGGCGTCATTACGACCCGAACACTCTTGCCGCCCGTGTGGCAACGATGGCTGTGGCGGCTCTAAAGTGAGCGACTGCCTGATCGAACTACCGGTCGCCCAAGTGCGTGACGCCCTGAATGATTTGCTGGCCAGCGCTTAGGCAGACATGGCAAACGCGACAACCGTGTCAAACCTAAAAATCGCCCTGATTCGCGCCAAGTACAATCCTTTTGGAGGTGCCGAACGTTTTGTTGAGACCGCCGCCAATGCGTTGGTGGCACAGGGAGTGTCGCTCACCATCCTGACCCGTGAGTGGCCTACTGATGCGGCTGGCACCCATCCCGCGATCCAACACGTGTTGCTCAACCCGCGCCACCTCACCTCCAAAGGGCGCGACCAGGGATTTGCCAACGCGGTCAAGCAACATCTCACCACCAACCACTATGATCTGGTGCAATCCCACGAACGCATCGTCGGCTGCGAACTTTATCGCGCCGGGGATGGGGTGCACGCGGCCTATTTGCAACAGCGGTTTCGGGTGTCGGGCACCTTCAAGCGGTTGGGCATCACCCTGAGTGCGCATCATCGTTATTTATTAGATACCGAGCGCGCCATGTTCACCTCGCCCAAATTGCGGGCGGTGATTTGTAATTCGGCGATGGTCAAGGCCGACATTCAACGTCATTTTGCAATCGACGAACAAAAGTTGCGGGTGATATTGTCGGGCGTCGATCACAAAAAATTTCATCCGGGATTACGCGATGAATTCCGGCAAGTGACACGCCAGCAATTGCGTTTTCCGAAGGCCGCACCGGTGGCGCTATTTGTTGGCTCGGGTTTTGAACGCAAAGGCCTGGCGGGGTTTTTGCTGGCACTGGCTGATATCGCCTGCCACGCCGACCTGACCCGCGACGCCATTCGCGGCATCGTCGTTGGCCACGATAAACACCTGGTGCGTTTTCAATCCCTCGCCGACCAACTCGGGCTGAGTGATCGGGTGGTGTTCACCGGCGGTGTAAACGATGTGCGGCCGTATTACGCTGCCGCCGATGTATTTGTGTTGCCAACTTTGTATGACCCGTTGCCCAATGCCTGCCTGGAAGCGATGGCGTGTGGATTGCCAACCATCACCAGCACGACATCAGGTGCCGCCGAACTCATCACCAATGGTGTTGAAGGTTTTGTCACCGATGCGCTCGACACCCCGGCCATCGCCGACGCCATCAGCAATGCGCTTGCTGATGCCGACATGGGTGCGCGTGCCTGTGCACGTGTCCAGTCGCTTACCCCTGAAGCCATGGCCGGCGCATACATCGCGTTGTATCGGGAGTTGCTCGGATTGACCGCATGATCATGCGCACGCCACTTTCATCCCGCCATTGCCGCTTAAAATAACAACATGTTGCCCTCACCCGCCAAACCCCAATCTTCCATCGCGCTTTATCGCCGACTGCTCACCTACGTCAAGCCCTACCGCTGGGCATTTGCCGGCGCCATTTTGGCGATGGCTATCGGCGGGGTCGTCGACGGATCCTTTCCCTGGCTGCTCAAGAAAGCGCTCGACACGCTGTTTGTCGACGGCAACGAAAAATATGCCGCGATTGCCGCTGTAGGCGTGGTGCTGGTATTTCTGGTGTCGGGCGTTTCACACTTTATCGCCGGTTACGGCATGCAATGGGTCGGCAACAAAATCATGTTGGACATTCGCAACCAAATGTTCGCGCGGCTGATTCGTCTGCCGGTGCCGATGTTTGACCAGATCACCTCCGGCACCCTGATGACCAAAGTCACCAGCGATGTGATTGGCGTGCAGGCCGCCGCCACCACCGCGCTCACTGCCCTGGTGCGCGGCAGTTTTACCCTGACGGGTCTATTGATCACCATGTTTGTCATGAACTGGAAACTCACCCTCATCACCTTTGCCACGGTGCCGCTGTTGGCGTTGATCATCAATGCTTTTGGCAAACGTTTACGTGGCATCAACACTCAAGGTCAGGTGGCGCACGCGGCGTTAACGGATGTGTTGGAGGAAGCAATCCGCGGGCAGAAAGTGGTCAAGGTATTTGGCGGCGAGACCTATGAAGGCAAACGCTTTGATGCCGCCGCCAATATGATTCGCCAACTCAATATGAAACAAAGCATCGCCGCGGCCGCCGCCACGCCCTTCACCCATGTGATTGTCGCCATGGCCATTGCCTTGATTCTGTATCTGGCGGCGAGCAGGACACTCGGCGACGCGATGCCGATCACCTCGTTCATGATTTTTATCATTGCCGCTGCCGGATTGGTGCCGCAAGTCAAACAACTTGCGGGGGTCAATGAACAAATTCAAAAAGGCCTGGCTGCCGCCGAAAGTGTATTTGCATTAATCGACACCAAGGGTGAGGAAGACGCCGGCACGCATCGCATCAGTCGCGCCGAAGGTCGTTTACGGTTTGACAATATCAATTTGCAGTACGCCAGCAAAGTCACCCCGGCACTCAACAACGTGAGTCTCAACATTGCTGCGGGTGAAACCATTGCATTGGTCGGCCCGTCGGGCGGCGGCAAAACCAGTTTGGTGAATTTGGTACCGCGTTTTTTTGCGCCCTCCTCCGGCACGATTTTTCTCGACGACATCGCCATCAACCAGATCAAACTCAGTGATTTACGTGCACAGATTGCGCTGGTCAGTCAGGACGTGGTGTTGTTTAACGACACTGTTGCCGCCAACATTGCCTATGGCATGAATGACCGCACCACCCTTGCCGCCATTGAAGCCGCCGCCCGCGCGGCGCACTGCAGCGATTTTATTGCCGCCCTGCCAGAGGGGCTCAACACTATCATTGGTGAAAACGGCGCACGCCTGTCCGGCGGTCAGCGGCAACGCCTTGCCATCGCCCGCGCGTTGTTAAAAGATGCGCCCATCCTGTTGCTTGATGAAGCCACCTCGGCACTCGACAGCGAATCCGAGCGCGCCGTGCAGGAAGCGCTGGAGGTGTTGATGAAAGGCCGCACCACCATCGTGGTCGCACACCGACTCTCAACAATTGAAAACGCCAGTCGCATCGCCGTGCTGGAAGCCGGAAAAATTGTTGAGTTGGGTTCACATCAACAGTTGATCGGCGCGGGCGGCCTTTATGCCAGCTTGCATCGGTTGCAATTTGCCACCGCTTGATCCCTTGCCTCCATAAGGCGGCGCACAAACTCCAGCATATACGCTATGTTTCAGACAAAACAAGCCGAAAATGGCCGTCAATAAAGCACTTTTACTATTTCTCTGATCCGCAAAATTTGCGGCTTTTGCGATCCAATTGGCGAGCCGGCATTTCAGCCACTCCGTTTAATGCACAGCATTTTCTCAATGCGAAACTGCCAAACTTGTGAACCATCGCGAATCGGCATACCCTGATCACTTCAGTGGCACACGATCAACGGCGTAACGGACAAAGCCAAATGATCTGCGGCCACATGGTTATAAGGGGTCAACATGGTCGAGCAATTTGATGTCATTGTCATTGGTGCCGGCCAGGCCGGGCCCGCGCTGGCGGCACGCTGCGGGCAGGAGGGTTTAAAAACCGTATTGATTGAGCGCGATTTAATGGGCGGCACCTGCGTGAATAACGGCTGTGTGCCCACCAAGACGCTGGTCGCTTCAGCGCGCGTGGCGGCGCTTGCCCGGCGTGCTGCAGAATACGGCGTAATCATTGATCCACCCCCACGAGTCGACATGCCTGCGGTTAAAGCGCGTAAAGATAAGCTGGTGATGGCGTCTCGAGACGGTGTAACCAGCTGGATGGACAAAGCCAAAAACGTCAGCGTAATTCGTGGCCACGCCCGTTTCACAAGCCCCCATGAAATTAAAGTGGATGGGCGAACATTGACGGCAAAAAAGATTTTCATCAACGTTGGTGGACGCCCGAGCGTGCCAAAACTGACGGGCATTGAGCAGGTGCCGTACCTGACTAACATTTCGATGATGGACGTCGACTTTGTGCCCGAACACCTGGTAATCATTGGTGGCAGCTACATCGGTTTGGAATTTGCGCAAATGTATCGCCGCTTTGGTGCCGAGGTGACGATTTGCGAAATGGGGCCGCGTTTAATTGGCCGTGAAGACGAAGATGTATCGGATGAAATTCGCGCCATTCTGGAACGCGAGGGCATCACCGTGCGTACCTCGGCGACCTGTTTGGCGGTCGAAAAGACGAGCGGCGGAATCTCGGTGGGCGTGACCTGCGAACACGGCGCACCCAAAATTGACGGCTCACATCTACTCATCGCCACCGGACGCACCCCCAACTCGGATGATCTTGGCCTGGATTGCGCCGGTATCAATACTGACAAACGCGGCTACATCACTGTGAACGATCAGCTGGAAACGAGTGTGGCGGGGGTGTATGCACTGGGTGATGTAAATGGCCGCGGTGCGTTTACCCACACCTCGTGGAACGACTACGAAATTGTCGCGGCGAATTTATTTGATGACGGCAAGCGTCGTGTCACCGATCGAATAACGGCCTATGCGTTATTCACCGACCCACCACTCGGGCGCATCGGTTTGAGTTTTAACGAGGCGATCAAAACCGACCGGCCGTTATTGACGGCAAATATGTTGATGAGCCGGGTCGGCCGTGCGCGCGAGGCGGGCGAAACACAAGGGTTTATGAAGGTGGTGGTTGATGCCGAAACAAAACGAATCTTGGGTGCGGCCGTGCTCGGAATGAATGGTGACGAGGTAGTGCAATCGATTCTGGAAGTGATGACAGCGGATGTGCCGTATACGTCGATCAATCGTGGCGTGCACATTCATCCGACCGTGAGTGAATTGTTGCCGACGTTGTTGGAGGGATTAAAACCGTTCGAACAACCCTCACCGCCTTAAATAGGGCGACCAGCAGGTCGTCAGGTCGATTCTGCGTCATCTTGATTTGTAACCTTGTCACCGTCGACTGGCCAGCTGCCCACCGCCAACAACATGCCAATCAACGCGCCCAGCAACAACGCCGCGTGCCGCGAGAAAAAATCATCCATCATGTTGCGCAGAAAAAAACCAGCCACCAGCATCAAACCGCAGGCGGCAATGGATCGGGAAAAATCAGAAGCCGTGCGGGCAACCCAAAAGGTACGCGCCAGCACGGCGAATAAAACCAGCAGCGCTAACACGCCGATTATGCCCAGCTGAATGGCGTAATTGAGCACGATGTTGTGAGCGTGTTTAAACACATCCCGAAACCACGGGTCAGTAAACCTTTGCGACAGCGCCTGTCTGGGTGCTTCAAGGGCATAGCCATGGCCAACAATCGGTTTTTCGGCGATCAAACCCAGCGCCTCGCGCCAGATCACGGCGCGATTGTCCTGCAACATAAACGAGCTGGCGTCAGGTGCCGCCTTTGGGTACAAATTGGCCCGCGAGAGTGCAGAGGCGTAAAAAAAGGCGGCCATGGTCACCAGCCCGGCCAACACCCAAACCATGATGCGCCAGACGGATGACCGATCTGCGCGCCAGTGCAACCCGCCATAAATCACAAACATGGCCGCAAAACAAACCCAAACCATACGGCTGGCGGTGAACCAGGCCGCAATCAAAATTGCCGCCACCGCCACTACCCCGATCGCCCGCGCCATCCTGGGCTTCGGCCAGGCAATCAGCCAACCCAAAGGCAACAACGCCGCCAGCATCACCAGCCAGGTCGATAACCAGCCGACGCTGACATAGTGCGGCTCCTGATCATGGACAAATGGTTGAAACGGATCGGCCACCACCATGATCGTCAAAATAATCAACGAAACAAATAGGACCAGCAGCCACGCCGCCAACACACCGGCATGGCGGGTGAGTGCAAAAAATACCAATCCAGCGCCGATCGGGGTAAGCACATCGCCGCGCCATGAGCGCAAACTTTCCAAAGGCGCGGGACCAACGATCGACAACACCCCCACCACCGTCACCCACCAGACCAACACCCACAGCAACGGTCGTAACGTGGCTGTCGGCAAGACGGCAGATAGCAGGTGTCGTGCGCCGATTTGGCGCAGCCAGATCAGTGCCAACAGCGCCAACACCAACAGGCCACCGCGCAAACCGGCGCTGGAGCGAAACGGTGCCACCAAAAGCGCGATTCCCGCACAGATGACGGCAAATCGAAACAAAGTGGTCATCAGACCGTTGTCTACAACTGCAGGGGCGGGTGAAGGGGCGGAGGTCACAGGGTTTAGTTAACTTGTTTTATTGAACGGAACGGTGATTAGCCTTGAATAAGACAACTTAAATCAACTACGCAATGAGCCAAACTGCTGGCGCCACCACATCACCAGCACCTGCCGTTGGCGTTTGAAGTTTAACGCGTCACACCACAAGGCCTGCGCCAAGCGATGGGCGCGACACATGGCGACGACTTCGGCGCGGGTGGATTCGTCGTTCAACAGCTTGGCAACTTCAAAAATTTGCAACGCCTGCCCCACCACCTCACCGCGCAACAATACGCTCAGCTCGACTTGGTGTGGGGCGGATTTTGCCAGCGCGACATTGATCGCGCGTAATTGTTTGACGACGGTGAAATAACTTTTAATTCGCCGCATCAAACGATCATCATTGACGCTGCCAGTGGCCGAGGCGCTGTTGAGCCGGTATTGGTAGGCACACACATCCACATATTGCAGTTGTTTTGCCCGCAAGGTCACCTCTGTCACCCACGCCACGTCCTCATGCGAAATACCTACTAAAAATTCAAGCCCGATCGACTGTAAATACTCGCGGCGGCACCAATGCAACCAAACAAAGTGGCGCAGTTCTTTTTGTTTTAACAAGGTGTGAAGCCAGGCCGATCCCGCCACCGGCTGGGTTGGTTTGGACGCGTGATAAATCAATTGCCGATTGGGGGCGCCGTCAGCGAATGGTGCGCTTGCCTGCCCATCAACAAACTTTTCGCCATTAAAGGTAATCACGTCCGGTTTGGATTCAGTTGCCGTAACCAGAGTTGCAATGGCCGCAACCACCGGCAAATCATCGGCATCCACAAACCAGACGTATTCACCGTTGGCTTGTTGCAATCCACGATTGCGTGCCGCCGCCACACCGGAATTGGCTTGCTCAATCAGTTTTGCACGCGGCTCTTTTGCCACCCACAACGCCAAGGTTGCCAAACTTTGGTCGCTTGAACCGTCATCCACCAAGACAAATTCAATGTCAACGTCGGGCAGAGCACTCAGCCTGTCCAACAATGGCTGCAAATAGGTCCCGGCATTAAAAACCGGAATGATGATGCTCAGTCGCATGCACGGGATCCTGATTGTTGGCTTAAATGGTGGAGGGTGATCGAATGAAAACAAAATACAAGTGGCTATTATCAGCGATGGCGCGTGGCATGGCGCGCCTATGTTATTCTGCCGCGCATGTCTGCTGCCGCCAACCCTCTCCAAGCCGCCGCGTCGTCCGCGATCGACTCCGGCTCCGACTCAGGCAGTCTGGTGGTGTCAATTGTGGTGTACCGCTCGGACGAGGTCTGGTTACGAAAAACACTCACCGCCCTCGTCGACGCCTTGCAACATGCGCTAAACGCGGGTTGTTTAACCACCGCATCGGTGGTGCTGGTGGACAATGACCCAACCACCAACGGCGACAGTTACCGACGAATGCTCAAGCAGCTATTTGCCGCTACGCCCGCCTGTTTTAGCCACGCCTTGATCAAACAAAAACAAAATATTGGTTACGGCGCGGCCAACAATCGCGCGCTGATGGATCCCACCCGACTGCGGGCGGACACCGTGTTGGTTTTGAATCCGGACGTTACCCTGGCGGTGGATGCGGTGACCAATGCGCTGCAATATTTACGGCAAAACAGCCATTGCGGTATGGTCACACCGGTTGCTACTTTTCCAGATGGAAGGCCACAATTTTTGGTCAAGTCCAACCCCTCTGTATTGACCTTGGCACTGCGTGGATTTGCACCGGTCTGGTTGCGGGCACGATTTCAATCCCGTTTGGACGCCTACGACCGCATCAACATTTCTTTTGACGCAGCACTCACCGGCGGCGAAATTGTTTCCGGTTGCTGTATGTTTATACGCGGCGAGGTGTGGCGAGCCGTTGGTGGCTTCGACGAAAAATTCTTTTTATATTTTGAGGATTTTGACCTCAGCAAACGCGTCGCCGCCATGACACGAATTGATCGTGTGGCGGACTGCCGGATTGTGCATGCCGGCGGCCACGCCGCCAGCAAGGGCGTCAATCACGTCTGGTTATTTATACAATCTGCCGCGCGTTTTTTTAATAAACACGGCTGGCGCTGGTAACGTCCCACCAGAAAACGCACCGCAACTTATTTCAAATTTTGCGGTTCGCCTTTTCTGGGGATCAGGTGCTCCAGTGCCGGTAATTTTTTGCGCAACTCGTCGGTCGCCGCCCGTGCTTCATCACTATTGGCAATCACCGTTGGGGTGATCAACACCACCAGTTCGGTGCGGTTATTGCGAAAGGTCTGGGTGCCAAACAGTCCACCAATAATTGGAATTTTGGACAGCAACGGAATGCCGGAGGTGCCCGATCCACGGTCGTTTTGAATCAACCCTGCCAACACCATGGTTTCACCACTCGCCACATTGACGGTGGTTTGTGCTTTGCGGGTGTTGATCGGTGGATTGTTGCCGGAAGTGGCACCGGCTGAGCTGACTTCCTGATTCACTTCCAGCGTGACTCGGCCACCGGCGTTGATACGCGGTGTGACGGTGAGCAACACACCGGTGTCAATGTACTGGCGCGAGGTTACAGTACTGCCGCCGGTGGAGGTGGTGGAGCCGGTTTCAACCGAGATTCGTGTGCCAACATTAACGACACCCTTGGCGTTATCCAGCACCAATAATTTCGGTGCGGATTCGACGCGTGCGCGGCCGTCCTGCCCCAGCGCCTGCAATACTGCACGGATATCACCGCCCACCATATTGATCAGCTGTAAGCCGCCGGTCGCGGGGATTAGCGGAATCGAGGTGCCTGGCACGGTACCACGCGGATCAGTCGCACCACCGAGGCCCGGCAATTGCGGCAGGGCGCGCGGCAATATGCCACCCTCACCGCCCGTGTTGCGTAATGCGCCCACGGTATTGTTGCGGGCATTGATAAACCATTCGATGCCAAATTTTAGTTCGTCGGTTAACGTCACCTCAGCGACCAGCACTTCCACCAGCACCTGCCGGCGCGGCACATCCAATTGGCGCAAAGCGGATCGAATGGTTTCGAAGTCGGCAGGCGAGGCCAAAATCAACAATGCATTGTTGTCATCATCGGCAATGATGCGGGTGTCTTTGGAAACGGCCGCGCCGCTGGATTGAAACAGATTGCTGATCAATGCCCCAAAGGCACCACCACCGGCACCAAACCCACCCGCGCCACCGGCACCGGCCTGTCCTCCTGGTGTGGGCGTGGTCGTGACCGGTCTTGCTCCGGGGGCGAGTGTGCCGCTGCCACCACCACTGCCAGATTGATTACCGTAAATATTGCTGAGTAATTGCGCCAGCCGGTCAGCGCGGCCGTTTTGTACCGCATAAACATTTAAACGCACACCACCAGCCAGTCCACCGCCTTTGTCGAGGCGGTCAATCCATTTTTTAGCTTCTTCCAAATAACGCGGCTGGGTGGTGATGACCAACAATGCGTTCAAGCGCTCGATCGGAATGATGCGCACAATACCGGCCAGTGGATTGGCGCTGCCCCCTCCTGCACCAGCCGCTCCCGCTGCGGCAGGGGCGGCACCCGTGGCACCACCAAAAATTCGATCCAAGTCAGCGGACAAGGCTTTTACGTCCGTTTGCATGGAGAACAAACCAACCGAATATCCCGCCAAATAATCGACGTCAAAAATGTCGACCACTTCGAGCATATGTTTCAGCTCTTTTTGGGTGCCGGACAGGATCACCAAATTGCGCAACTCATCCACC
>JAYTBF010000330.1:0-2910 GCA_043737175.1 Burkholderiales bacterium | reverse complement strand
GTATCCGACAGCACCCTCACCTGCCCGGTGTGCAAGGCAAGCGCCACGGAAACCATGCCGACCGACGCCTGCCAGTGGTATTACGAATGCACCGCCTGCAAAACCCTGCTGAAGCCGCTGCCGGGTGATTGCTGTGTGTTTTGCAGCTACGGCACGGTGAAGTGTCCGCCGATACAGATGCAGGCGGGTTGCTGCGCGGGCTGATGGGTTTTGTGACGACAATACATGCCGACAATTCTTGCCGCGTTTCAGGCCGCCAGCGGTTTTTGCACAATCAGTGTGGTGAATGATTTTATTTTGTCATCCGGCGCGGCATATTCGCTGAATTCGGAACGCAAAATATGCCAGTCGGCAAACTGCTGTTCCATTTCTGATCGCGCGAACAGGCAATACTCGTCGGCGGCAAACATATCGAGGTAGGTAGTGCCGTCTATCAGCACATTGACAATCAGCGTCCCGCCTGCGCGCACCCGCGCACGCAGGTCGGCCAAACGCCGCACGGCGGTCGGGCAATCAAAAAACATCAGCAGTCCGATTGAAACGATGGCGTCAAAATCCTCGACGATCGGATAGTGACGCAAATCCGCCTCGATGGCGTGGATGTCAAGTGATGCCGCTTCAGCGCGGCTTTGCAAATGGCGGATGGCGGCGGGGCTGGCATCCAGCGCCAGCACCGAGCAACCACGCGCCGCCGCCGCCACCGCCAGATTGCCCAAACCACAACCAAAATCGAGCACCCGTCCGCGCAGATGCGGCAGCGCCGCTTGTTCGAACGGATTCAACGCCAGAATATCCGTGTTTGCGTGGCGCTGGAATTGCCGATTAAAAAAATCGACGCTATGATTGGAATTCGCCATATTGGGATGGTAGTGATGCAACGGTTGTTCGAAAGTTCTGCAGAGATTGGACCAAAACTTCTCACTGCGCCAGAAAGCAGCATCCCCGCCCAACTTTAACCTTAATAGGCATGCTCTAAGCGGCGATGACGATTGTTTGCTGCGCCTGATATGGTACCTCAGCTAGCCGGGCCATTATTCGACTGAAAATATTTTTGCGGTTTGGCCGAACGCGGGTATTTCATAAACAGTCAAGCTGCCGGGCTTCATCACCCCCATCCCCGGCGAGGTCGCCGGCATACCCGGTAAGGCAATACCCTTTATTTTTCTGCCACCCTCCAGCATTTTTTTGATTGCGCCAATCGGCACATGGCCCTCGACAATGTAGTCATTCACAACAGCGGTATGGCAACTTTGCAGTGCCGGCGGAACGCTGTAGCGGGCATGAATAGGTGCCATGTCGGCGACGTTGGTGACTTTGACCACGACACCGTGCTGTTGCAGATATTCGACATACTTTCCACAGCAGCCGCAGGTGGTGGTTTTAAAAACGTGCATGGCAAATTTGGGTGCGGCATTCACGGCCTGGCTGGTCAACATCAATACACCTAGAATAAACAATAGTCGTCTAACCATGACTCTCTCTCCAGTAAAAAATATGAATCCCCGGCTGCGCCCGGGGCGGTTACGGGTTATTGCCGAATCTCATCATCGGCCGCACAGTGATGCACAACATCAAGTGGTATATAAATTTGTCATTAATTTCAAACCATCACCTGCATGGTTTTTTCTATCGACAATGAACCAAAAAAAACCGCAATTTTGTTTGCCTACACAACATTAAAATTAAGCATCATGCCGTCGTCTTCGTGTTCCAGATTGTGGCAATGCAGAACGTAGTTGGCCGCGACCGCAAAACGCAGCGTAATCTCGACAGTCTCAAACGGACGCACCAATACCGTATCTTTCCAGCCCAGATCCGTGGCCAAGCGGCGCGCCTCATTGCCATCGCGCGATACCACCTGAAACTGGGTGCCATGCACATGCATCGGATGCGGCTCCATGCCACGATTGATGAATTGCCAACGCTCCAACACCCCGCGTCGCACCACAAAATCGACCCGTGATGGCTCATAAATGAGCCCATTGATGCGATGTTGACCAAACATCATGCCGCCCATTTCGCTCAGATCAAACGTACGATTGGCGACCACGCCGGTGAGGTCATGGCGCACAATCGGCTGGAAAACGACCGGAATGCTGCCGGGGTTGGACGCGACGGTGTTCGAAACTGAAAAATCAACCAGATCAAACGGTGTTCCATGTGGCGGGGCGCCACTCATCATGCCGCCGCCCATGCCGCCAGACATATCAAACGCCGCACTCACCAGTCGCACCCGCTGGCCGGCCTCCGCGCGTAAATCCAACAATACCTCAACACGCTCTCCTGGCGCTAGCAACACCGACGTGACCGGCACGGGCGCAGGCAACAATCCACCGTCGGTTGCGATCAACCAAAACCCGCGGCCACTGGCCAGCGCCAGATTGAGAATGCGTGCATTCGATGCATTTAATAACCGCAACCGAATCACCGCGGCCTCAACCGCCGCTGCGACCGGTCCGACCAAACCGTTGACGGTCATTACATTGCCCAGCCAACCGGTCATCATGTCGGTCAAGGTCGGCTGATAGATCAGTGCACCGTTGCTGACACGTTTGTCGGCCAGCACCAGCGGGATATCGCGTGCGCCGGTCGGCAGGCCACGTGCCGCGTCATTACCGTCATCGACAATCAACAAACCCGCCAAACCCAAATAGGCTTGCCGTGCTGTCGCTTGGTGTGGGTGCGGGTGATACCAATAGGTGCCTGGGCGTTCAATCACCTGAAATTGATAACGTCGTGTGCCGCCCGACGTCGCCAGTTCGGTCGGGTGACCGTCCATGCCCGGAGCAGCGGCCAAACCATGCCAATGAATGTTGGTGGACTCGCCGAGTTGATTTCGCAATGTCAAATCGAGGGTACCACCGGCGGCGACACGAATGAGTGGCGACGGCCACGCGCCGTTGTAAAGCA
>JAYTBF010000329.1:0-7173 GCA_043737175.1 Burkholderiales bacterium | reverse complement strand
GCTTGTTTGGCAACCTTCGCAAAATCGCCCGCCTTGATCACGGTGATTTTTGCCGGATCAATATGTTTACGGAAGGCGGCGCTGACATCATCAACCTTTAGCGCCTCGATTTTGGCCTCATATGCAGCGCTCCAGGCGAATGTCCTGCCTAAATCTAAATTGCTTGCCAAGCCACCCGCCAGAGCACGATCCTGCGCCCGACTTTGCAAGCGCTGTTGCAATATTCCAGATTTTGCCGCGGCCAACTCTGCGGCGGTAAAACCATCCTTGATCGCCTTGGCGACTTCGTCTCTGAATGCCGCCTCAACCTTGTCGGTGTTTTGTGGCGCCGAAATCGCAGAGGCACTCCACGACGCGCCAAAATCTGTCGCGCCTACACTCAAGCCTGAACCCGCATCATAACTCAGGCCATCCTTGACACGAATGCGCGCCACCAAGCGTGAATCAAATCCAGCCCCGCCGCCCATGATGTAATTGGCCACCATCAACGCCGGATAATCCGCATCATCGTCACGCATTTTGAGATTCATTCTGGCGATGAAAACGGAATTTTCCTTGTCGGGAGTTTCAATTGCCTTGATCGCAGCAGCAACGTCACTGTACGGATTTGAAAAACGCACATAAGGCACCCCGCCCTTCCAATCTGCAAAGGCGTCACGAATCGCTTGAATTACTGCGGCTTCGTCAAAGTCACCGACCACGGCAATTTCACCTTTTTCGGCGGCGTAAAAGCGTTTGTGATAGTCCTTCACCTGTTGCAGGGTGGCCGCCTTGATTTCGTCCTGAGATTCCTCGAGTGAACGCGCGTATCGAAGATCACCCTTGGGGAAAATGTTGAAGTGTTTGCCCAAAGCCACCGATGCCAACGCCTGCGGATCACTTTTTTGCGACTCGATGCCGGTCAGGCTTAATTTGCGCATTTGCTCAAATTCAGATTCGGGAAATGATGGCTCGCGCATCACATGCCCCATCAGTTTGATCGCCGCAACCAAGTTTGATTTGGTGGTTTGACCGCTGCCCCCCAACCCGGATACACCACCGGCGAATTTGAGTTTTTCGAATTCATCGGCCAACTGGGTGCGGGTGAATTTGGTTGTGCCGCGCATCAACATGCCACCCGTCAGCGAGCCTAACGCGCCTGTGCCAAACAACGATTTTTCATCGCCCGAACGGAACCGCACACTGATATTGACCTGCTCACCTTTGTTTTTCTTGGCAAGCAGTGCAACCTTGATGCCGCCAATTTCAACAACCTTGGTGCGTTTATCAATATTGATGTTAGACGGGTCAAACGCCTCGGCGTCGGAAACGGTTTGTTTGCCTTTGAAGTCTTTCAGCACCTCGGCAACAGTGGGAGGTGCGGGGATATCCACCCGTTGCGGCTTGTCTTCCGGGAAAAAATAACCGGTGACCCGGTTGTCGCGTTTGTAATATTTTTCCGCTACGGCTGCGACCTGTTCGACCGTGACTATCGCCGCCTGATCCCGCGACTGAAAGAACAAGCGCCAATCGCCCTGTGAAATGAACTCCGACAAGGCAACACCGATATTTTCATGATTGTTCATCGTGCGCTCGGCATCGTTGGCGATGTTCTTACGCACACGTTCCATTTCCTCAGCAGTCACGGGTGTTTGGAAAAATCCTTCAACAATTTTCACCATCTCCGCATGCACCACGTCAACACCCTCGCCTTTTTTGACTGCCGCGCCAATCAAATGCAGGCTGCCATCAACGCCTGTGAGGGGAAACGCAAAAACCTGCGCGGCCTTGCCGGTTTCAACCAACGCCTTATGTAAGCGACCTGTTGGCGCATCCGATAGGTTGAAATTTATAAACCCGATCGCGTCCGAATCCGCGTGCAAGCTAGATGGCACTTTGTAACCAAGCATCACCAATTGAATATCGCCCTTGCGCCGGACATTAAATATCCGCTCGCCATCCTGGGTCGGCTCGACCGTCCATAGTTTTGGCAAAACACGAGTGGGTTTTGGAATGACACCAAAATATTGCCCGACCCAGCCGAGCACTTTGGCTTCGTCAAATTTACCAGCCACCAGCAACACTGCATTGTCTGGTTGGTAATAAAGCCGATAAAACGCCTGTAAATTTTCAATTTTGACGTTCTCAATATCAGAGCGATTGCCAATCGTCGAGTTGCCGTAGTTGTGCCAATCGTAGGCAATACTTTGCATACGTTTCATGAGCACGCCGAACGGTTGATTTTCACCGGCTTCGTACTCATTGCGCACCACCGTCATTTCCGTGTCGAGGTCTTTTTTGCCTACAAAGGAATTAACCATACGATCGGCTTCCATTTGTAACGCCCACTCCAGATTGTCGTCACTCGCTTGAAACAGCTCGTAATAATTGGTGCGGTCAAGCCAGGTGGTACCGTTCATCCGCATGCCACGTTTATTGAAATTTTTGTCTATATCCGGATTGTTCGGCGTGCCCTTGAACAACAGGTGTTCAAGCAAATGCGCCATGCCGGTCTCACCGTAATTTTCATGGCGCGAACCCACCAGATAGGTGATGTTGACTGTCACGGTCGGTTTCGATTGATCCGGATACAACAACACTTTTAAGCCGTTCGGCAGCCGGTATTCGGTGATGCCTTCGACCGAGGTGAATTTCGTCGGAACCACGGCAGTGGCCGTCGATTTTGCCACCGCTGGTTTTGCCACCGCTGGTTTTGCGATCACCGGTTTCGCGCTTGCCGTTGCTTTCGGTGGCGCGGATTGACCGGCTGGCGCGGCGGCTTCATTTTTTGCCGGGGCGGATTGCGCCAAAGCCACGTTTACAGTGAAGGCAATTACCGCCGCCAATAAAACGCCAAAATTGAATTTAAAACCACTTGGAGCGATACGCATGCTGGTCACCTCGAAAATATGGTTGACTGGATTCTAGCTGGTTGCAGCTAAAAAATTAACATCCGTTGGCAAATTTGTGCAGGTCATGCTTTGATGGATAGCGCGAGGGCAGCTTATTGCAGGCGTGTTGCGGGCGCGCTAAAGAAGCGAATATTGACGAGCATTTCCAGCCATTAATGCCTGCAAGTGCGCGTCAGATAAAGACTTTCAAAATGGAATTACTAACACAATCCCAGTGGGTAAGCGCCTAGATGCGTTGGCGGCGCGATTCAAACAAACAAACACCCGAGGCGACCGATACATTCAGACTTTCGACCGCACCGAACATCGGGATGTTGACGATCTCGTCACAGGTCTCACGCGTGAGGCGTCGCAAACCTTCGCCTTCGGCACCGAGCACCCACGCCAGCGGGCCGTCCAGTTTGGATTGAAACAAGCTGCGCTCACCGGTTTCATCGGTGCCCAGAATCCAGATATTGCGCTCTTTCAATTCCCTTAACGTTCGCGCCAGATTGGTCACCGTAATGTACGGCATTGTTTCACCGGCGCCACTGGCCACTTTCATGACAGCGGCAGTTAAACCCACGCTGCGATCTTTTGGCGCAATCACCGCATGGGCACCGGCGGCATCGGCCACGCGTAAACACGCGCCGAGATTATGCGGATCGGTCACACCATCGAGCACCAATAACAATGGCGGGCCTTCAACGTGTTCGAGCACATCATCAACAAACTGTGGCAATTGAAACGGCCGCGCCATTGCCACCACACCCTGGTGACGCGCATTACCGGTCATGCCGTCGAGGCGTTTATTGTCCACCGCCAAGATGCGAATACCTTTTTCTTTGGCGGTCGCCAGCAATTTATCCATACGCGCGTCGTGACGTTCCTCACGGGCGGAATTGATAAATAATTCTTCGACCGTATCGGCGCGGGCTTTTAAACGTGAGGCAACGGCGTGAAAGCCGAACAGGACTTGAGGTTTCATTTCTTCTTAGATTTTGGTGGCTGGGCCAACTTCGGTGCCTTGG
Source organism: Burkholderiales bacterium (assembly GCA_043737175.1). Classification (GTDB taxonomy): domain Bacteria; phylum Pseudomonadota; class Gammaproteobacteria; order Burkholderiales; family Usitatibacteraceae; genus UKL13-2. The sequence continues at coordinate 3,272 of JAYTBF010000329.1, read as the reverse complement.
GTGACTTAGCTGACTTGGCGGACTTGGGCAGTTGCACCGATTTAGGTGGCTGCGCAGACTTGGGTGGTTTGCCGGTCTTGGGCAATTTTGACCCCGCCGGTTGTTTCGATTTTTTGTGCTGACCCGCCGCCGGTTTGGCCGATGCATTTTTATGCGCTGGTTTTTTTGCAGCGGTGGTCTTGCCTGTCGAACGATCCAGCCCGGCCATCGGTGTGGTCGGTGGATTGGCGCTTGATACGGTCGTCACCACCTTTGATGTTTTGGGTGCATGTTTCTCTGCGGCGGCAGGTCGGCCGCCTGCATTGCCTTTGGCCGCCGGTGCGCGTGGTGTTGGCACACTGCTTGCATTGCTATTTCTCACGCTACTATTATTTTTAGGCTCGCGCAACACCGCCGCGACTTTGGGTTGCGTGGGTGGTGCATTCGGTGACCAAGGTGGTGCCGCCAGCGCCTTTGCCTCTTTGTCGCTGACCGGGCGTTTGCCCGTTTCACCAGCCAACATAAAGTCAATTTTTGAGGTCTCAATATCAACCCTTACCACTTTGACACTGACACGATCAGCCAACTGGAATTTTTTACGGGTACGTTCACCAACAATTTGATGGCGGTCACCGTCAAATTTGAAATAGTCTTGACCGAGTTCGGAAATGTGCACCAGGCCTTCAACATACACCTCATCAAGCGCCACAAAAATACCAAAACTGGTGACGGAAGAAATGGTGCCGGCAAAAGTCTCGCCAATCCGATCCTGCATATAAAAACATTTCAGCCACGCCACCACATCACGGGTGGCATCGTCGGCACGCCGCTCGGTCATCGAGCAGGTTTGGCCGATCACATCCCAAGGCTGGCCGGGGTTGTAGGTTTCGTTTTTTAATGCCGCCTTGATGGCGCGATGCACCAACAAATCCGGGTATCGCCGGATCGGTGAAGTGAAGTGGGTGTAGGCATCAAACGCCAAACCAAAATGCCCGGCGTTTTCCGGCGAATACACCGCTTGACGCAACGAGCGCAACAACACGGTATTCAATAACGGCTCATCCGGACGACCTTTGATCTTGACCAACAGTTCGGCGTAGTGGCGTGGTTCCGGATCTTTGCCGCCACCGAGCGACAGACCAAAGTCCTTCAACATCGCCCGCACCTGCGTCAGCTTGTCTTCATTCGGCCCCTCGTGCACCCGGTACAACGACGCATGTTCGCGCTCGATCAGAAAGTTTGCCGTCGATACGTTTGCCGCCAACATACATTCTTCGATAAGTTTGTGCGCTTCGTTGCGTTTGGCCGGCACAATTTCCAGAATCTTGCCATCCTCGGTAAAACGCATTTCCGTTTCGACTGATTCAAAATCAATCGCACCGCGTTTGCGGCGGGCGGCCAGCAATATTTGGAAAACCGCATCAAGGTGTTGGATATGTGGCAACAATTTAGGGTTGATGCCGTGATCTTTTTCATTCTCGTACAACGCTTTCGCCACCATGGTGTAGGTCAGGCGTGCGGCGGAATGAAATACAGCCTCAAAGAAGTCATAACGTTTGACTTCACCCGCTGAAGAAATCTGCATTTCACACACCAGCGCCAAACGATCGACGGCGGGTTTGAGTGAGCACATTTCATTCGACAACGCCTCCGGCAACATCGGAATCACCCGGCGTGGGAAATACACCGAATTGCCGCGCAAACGCGCTTCACGATCAAACGCGTCACCGGGTTGGACGTAATGAGAAACGTCGGCGATGGCAACAAATAGTTTGTAGCCTTTACCCTGCGGCTCGGCATACACCGCGTCGTCAAAATCTTTGGCGGTTTCACCGTCGATGGTGACAAACGGCAACTGGCGCAAATCACGGCGGCCTTCACACTCGGCGGCCGACACCGTCTTGGGAATTTTTTTCTCAAGCGCGAGAATTTCGTCTGACCACTCGTAAGGCAAATCATGTTTACGCAAGGCAATTTCGATTTCCATGCCGGGGTCGGCGTAGTTGCCGAGCACCTCGGTCACACGCGCCACCGGTTCGGAATTTTTTGATGGCTGCGCCACCAACTCCACCATCACCACCTGACCGGGCACCGCCTTGAGCGCGTACCCCGGCTCGACCAACAAATCCTGGCTGATGCGTTTGTTTTCGGCCACCACAAACAACACACCGTGCTCTTCAAACAGCCGCCCCACAACTCGCTTATTTTTGTGCTCCAACACCTCAATAATCGATGCCTCACGGCGCCCGCGACGATCCAGACCGGCCTCACGTACCAGCACGCGATCACCGTCCAATACCTTTTGCATTTGTTTGGGGCCGAGAAACAAATCGTCCGAGCCGTCGTCCGGCACCAGAAAACCGAAACCATCCGGATGGCCCTGCACCCGACCGGCAATCAAATCCATTTTTTCGGCCAGACCAATCGCGCCACGGCGATTTCTTAATAACTGACCATCACGCTCCATGGCATTAATGCGCCGGGTGAAACCATCAATCTCGCTGTCGGCGATTTCCAACGCCACGGCAATTTCTTCCTGCATCATCGGCACGCCGGTTTGTATCAACACATCGATGATGAGTTCGCGCGACGGGATCGGATTTTCGTATTTCTCGGCCTCACGTGCGGCCTGTGGATCGCGTGAACGCGACGGCGCATGGGTGGGCGCGGCGGCAGGCTGTGCCTTGCCCTTGGTTGATTTTGGCGACGTGCCGGCAATCACCGCGTGGGCGTTGCGTTTTTGTTGGGCTTTGGTTGTTTTTGGTTTGTGTGTGGACAATTGGGGGGCTTTTCGATAATATTCAGCCTCATTTTACGCGGGAAGCCTGGTTGTAAGGGTTTTTTCAGCAAATGCGGCGATAAATACCTGATACGCCACATTATTGAAGTGAAGCCCGGGTGGCGGAATTGGTAGACGCACTAGGTTCAGGTCCTAGCGGTGGCAACACTGTGGGGGTTCGAGTCCCTTCCCGGGCACCAAAATTAAAAACGCGCTTTGGCGCGTTTTTTTCATTTTGGGCACGGGAGCGAATGCCCTGCGGCATTCGCGTAAGGGACTCGAAAGACTCGCCATGCAGGGCGAGTCGGGGTCGCGCGAGTGCAACGAATGTGACCGAGTCCACCACCACGGCGCACACCGTGCGCGATTTTATGGGCATCAAAACAAACAACGGTTAGGTCGCATCAGTCAGTACCTGAGTCGTGACGTCCGGCCGGCCGAGACTGTCGTAACTATGCAATCGGCGGTAGTCCTTGGTGCTGACTGTACCGGTGTAGGCTTCCGCGAGCTGGCC